>JALNYD010000136.1 GCA_023230025.1 Candidatus Cloacimonadota bacterium
CTGTCGGATAATCTTCTGGTCGCATTATGAATCCGGGGATAAGGATATTTATTGTCAGAAACTGAATGCGCTGGGTCAGACAGTGTGGGAATCTGAAGTTCCCTTGGTCTCACACGTCCGCACTCAACACCTTTTAGGGGCGGTTTCTGCTCCCGACGGTACCTTCTTTATTGCCTGGAGAGAGGATCTGGAGCAACCTGAGATCAGAGTACAGAAAGTGAATGGCAACGGGGATCAGCTATGGGATTCGCAGGGTATCACGATGGCTAGTTATAATTATGGTATATCCACATTTCGAGTGCAACTGGTATCTACAGATAATGGAGGGGTGCAGATTGTTTTCCAAGGGGATAACTATGATATTCGCGCTCAGAGTTTGGATGCCCAGGGAACCTGTCTTTGGAATCAGGGGGGGCAATCCCCAATTCCCAGCAATGGTTACATTCTTCAGAATGCTGTTACTGATGGCGAAGGTGGTTTGCTGATAAACGTGAAGAGTAGTGTGCGCAGCAGGCTCTATAGATTGACTTCCGATGCTGAATTGTATGGAGGTGCACAGTTGGTTGCAGATGACTTCCTGCCGGGCAGACCTTATCAATTGCTGAGCGGACTACCGGGTGAGTACATTCTCTGGAACCGTACCGGGAGCGGGGATGACCAACTCCAGTTTGTCAAAATTGATAACCAGGGTAACCTGCTGATTCCTGCTCCAGTAAGTTATTTCATCGGTCAGAGTGATTCTTACTCTAACATCCGGGTGCAGAGTAATCTCAGCGGAGAAGTATATGCCGCGTGGATTCGCCGAAATGCTGGCAGTAGTGATCGTAGCCTACTGGTGCAGAGCTTCAATTCTACCTTTAACCCCCGATGGCCGGGCTATGGGAGCTTGGTTGCCGAAGCTAACATCAACGGCGGGGAGTTTGAACTGGCATTACATCCTAATGGTTCCTCCTGGTTAAGCTGGGTGGAAGATGGTGAGAATCCGGTGTGTAAATCCCTGGCTCTATCATATTATGGTGATTATCTGTGGTCAGAGGAAGCAATTGTTCTGGATTACTGCTCCAGTCATGCTTTACCACTGCCCAACAGCAGTGGCTGTATCTATATCTGGAATAGTCAGGAAGAGGGAATGCACCGCGTGAGACGACAGCGCTTGAATGTATCCGGCGACATGCAATATCTGGAGCCTGAAGAAGTATTGCAGGAAAAGCCCGCGGGGATAATAGACCTTTGTGGAAGCTTTATGAATGAGGATCACCTGATCTCAGTGTGGATGGAACATGATAAAGAAAGCCGGAGTATCTTTTATCAGCGCACAAACCAAGCTGGAGAAAACCAGTGGGGGCCTGTAGGACGCAAGTTGAATCCTGATAACCCAAATCCCGAAGGCTATCCAATTACATGTAGCGGATCAGATGGCAGCGTATATATCTTGTATATGACCTTAGCGGATGATTCCAGCGATTCCCGATCAGTGCTGTACCTGCAAAAAGTAAATCCTGACGGCATCCCGGAATATCCGGGTAAGGGTATCAATATTGCCGGGAATCAAACTCCCATTCAATCAAAATGTGCAGGTGTACTGGGAGATGATGTTTATCTGGCTTGGGTGATAATGAATCGCCAGATCATGGGTCAACGGATTTCTGGAGGACAAAAGCAATGGGGTGAAGACGGGAAGCTTCTGGTTGCTGCTGCGGAAGAGCTTTCAGTTTCATGGTTGAAACTAGATCAAAACTGGCTGGAATGGACTCAGGGAGATATGAACTTCTCGGAAATGATGGCTCTGAAGCTGGATAGTAGTGGTAATCCCGCTCCAGGTTGGAATCCCGAAGGTTTGAAGTTGTTGAATTCTGAGGTTTATCCGATGCAACGCATGTGGGGTACTGGCATTATCGGGGGAGACCTGTATTGCTTCATCGTGTCTTTTAACAATAGTGAGTCCACACTGGACCTGCAGAAAATCAACGCAGAAGGACAGCTTCAGTGGTCTCCAGAGGGTATCGGTATTGATGAATCGCTTAACAGCCTGGTCAGCGTGAATATGAGTATTGATGATAACATCAGCTTGATAATCTCTGAATATGATCCTTCCTCATACTCGCTGGTCGGTACACGCTTCATCAAGATTTCTCCGGCTGGAGAGTTCCTGGTGGATTCAGCATTACCATTACAGGGGGATAACTCAAGAGGAGTTCATTGTTTGAGCCAGTTTACCGATGGCTCCTACCTCTGGGTATATACAATGGCAAACACGGAAGACGCTTGGCAAGCAGATCTGTATTACAGCATGATATCCTCGACTGGAGAATTGCACTCAGTATCTCCTGTGCCATTATGCATAAAACCTGGAACTCAGTATTTACCAATGGCAGTAGTTTCTGGCAACAAAGCCTTCGTTAGCTGGATTGACAAAAGCAAGGGACTTTCCGGTGTAGAATCTGAAATGGGAGAACCGTTTGCTGCTTTGCTTAATAGCGCTTACACCGGAATCCCAGGATGGATTCAAAGTCCGGAGCTGAAATTGCACCTGAATGCAAACTATCCCAATCCTTTCAATCCAGAAACCACAATCTCCTTCAATCTACCTCAAGCGGGGATTCCCCACATCTCGATCTACAACCTCAAAGGGCAGTTGGTCAGGAACATCGCTGAAGAACAACGGTTTGATGCTGGATTGAACACAATACTCTGGGATGGCAGGGATCATGGGGGACAGATCGTGAGTAGCGGGATATATTTTTGCCGCCTGAGTTTTGCCGGAGATACTGCAATCCGAAAGATGGTGTTGGCCAAATAGGATCCCAAGCTTCCCGGCCACACTTTATGCAGGAAACATAGCAAAAGCGAGAGTTCCAGTCATCGCGTAAACTTTCTTTGCTCAGAAAGAAAAGCTTGACGTAGTATTGCAGCAAAATTAGCGTGCACAGCGATCCTGGTTTGCTTTTTGTATTCATCCAGAAACATATGGGAGAAGAAAACAGTTATGCTTAAATGGGCGTATCACTTATGCTTAGCACTCTTACTGCTGAGTAGTATCGCGTTGGAAGGAATGGTTCCTCCACATCCCAGGTATCAGAATCCCCCAGCCAATTGGCAGGCGATTAAACCCGAACGCAAGAGCTCAAAGTCAGAAAATATGGCTGCAAGTGTTGAGAATAATCTACAGCAAACCAGACTCAAAAAGGATTCCGAAGAATTGCCAAACAATATCCTTGCGCTGATGGTGCAATTCAGTGATAAGCACTTCAAGACCGCGCTGGATTATCCTGATTCTTTGAACCACGATGAAGTGTTCTTTGATCGGTGGATGCTACATTTACGGGAGTTCTACTCCGATGCTTCTCACGGAAGATATGTCCTGAATTATACTGTGTATCCCCAGGTGCTCACTCTGCCACATCCGATGTCCTGGTATGGGAATGACTCTGACCCCTATATCGACAAGAAACTTCCCAGCATCTTACAGGATCTGATGCCTTTATGCGATGATCAGATAGATTTCAATGCCTATGGTGGATTGGTGATCTTTCATGCTGGAGCCGGTCAGGAAACCGATATCGAAAGCATCCGTAACGACAACATTTGGAGCACCTTTCTTACCCGTAAAGCCTTGCAGGAGACCTATGATCCGGATAATGATGACTATCCCGGATTCACTACTGGGGATGGGGCTATTCTGAAGAATGTGGTGATTGTCCCCGAAGATCAGTATCAGGATTACTTCCCCGGGCCTGGTGAAGAGGATGCAGACCTATATCTCTTCAGCATCTATGGAGTTTTGGTGCATCAATTTGGCCATATTTTGGGTTTGCCCACCCTGTTTGACAATTTTAGCGCTAATGGTTCCAGCCAGGGTATCGGCAATTGGGGACTGATGGGCACTGGGGTGTGGAACGCTTCGGGCTATGTTCCTGCACAGCTTAGTGCCTGGTGTCGCTATTATCTGGGTTGGGAGGACGCCATCACACTGGAAGAAGATACAAGTAATGTCCCTCTGGATCACTTTTTGAACCATCAGGATGGTGCCATCCGCCTGTATAAAGTTCCGATCAGCGATACTGAATATTTCCTGATTGAGAATCGGCAGCAGAATCCGGATGGTAGCCTGGATCCATATAATAATCTGCCCAGTTATTCTTTTAAATTGCTTCCCGAAGGTATTCAGGATTACTATGAAAACTTCCCGGAATTGCCATACTTTAACATCATGGAAAATTCTTATCAGGGCTGTGAATGGGATTTCTTCCTGCCCGGATATGGCATGAGCCCTCATACGGATGGCAGCGGAATCCTGATCTGGCACATTGATGAGAATGTGATTGCCAGTCACTTCAGCCAGGATTTTGATGACAATAGCGTCAATGGCAATCAGAACCATAAGGGTGTCGATCTGGAAGAGGCAGATGGCTATCAGCATCTCGATACATCTATCATGAGTGATTATAAATATGGCGGTCCCGATGACAGCTTTCGCGCTGGCAATAATGACTATTTTGGCGATGGCACTCACCAGAGCCAGATCTGGCTGCCCACATCCGAGAGCTATTATGGCGGGGTGCCACTTGAGATTTATGACATCAGCGAAAGCGGCAACCGGATGCATTTCAGCCTGCGCTTTGCCTGGAAGCTCGATGTGGGGTATAATTCAGTCAATACTCTGCCCGCGGCTGCGCTTGATCTTGATGGAGATGGCCAGAACGAGATCTTTTATCCGATGCCGTCCGGAAAACTGGCGATGTTTGATGCAGAAGTCTGGGCGGATGAATTTCCGATTCAAATTCAGGATATCCCATATATGTATACCTGGGATGGCAGCAGGCTTTACATTCCCACTCAAAGCGAGAATCTGGTGCGGCTTTTCTGTATCGATGGCTATTATCGCAACTATGTGCTGAACCTTCCTTCAAGTTACTGGCTAAGCCATCCGGTGGATGGCGGGAATGAGCTGTATCTGCCCCTTTGGGACGAGAGTGAACAGCATAGCCAGATCAGATTGTATAACAAGGACCTTCCCGGTAGCAGCCAGGTTCTATTCAGTCAACCAGCAGAACTATTAGGCAATTTGAGCCTGAGTGACAGCTTGCTCTATGCCCTTGTCCACTATGAGGGAGAAGCCAAACTGAACCTGTTGAGTTATCCCCGCCATGCAAACATCGACCAAAATTACGACTTGTGGCCGATTGATGTTCCAGCCGATTCCAGCGTTGTAGGCATCTACACGGCTCGGCTCAGGGACAAATTGAACCTGATTGTGCAATGCAGCTCCAGCATCTATGTATTTGATCTTCAGGCAGAGTCGCCGATGCTGGCACCGGGATTCCCCGTCGTTGTAGCCGATAGTATTTCTGCTCCCATTAACCTGGCAGATATAGACGGAAATGGCAGCCTGGATATGCTGTGGGCATCCTCATACCGCTTGTACATTATTGATTACGGCGGCAACGATCTTGCGGTAGCTTCCCACAACCTGGGTTTGGCTGATGATGGCATTTCTGCCGGGGTTTTGGCCATGGATCTGGATGGGGATTCAAACTATGAGCTGGCTTCGGCGATGAACTTCAACCGGCTTGCAGTTTGGGAGGAAAACTATCGTCTCAAAAGAGGATATCCGGTCTCCTTTGGTTCCAGGGGGAGGCATTTACCCTTTGTTACGCCAGGTTCTGACCAAAAGTATTACCTGTGGCAAGCTACTGACAGGGGACAAATCTACCGCAGCGAATTGCCGGACTATGAACCTGTGATGCATCAACCGCATTGGTCTTGCGAGTATGGTAACCTGCAACGCACCGCCAATTATCCACTGATCGATCTACCCAATCAATACCTTAGCGAAGAGGTTTTTGTTCAGGACGAAACCTATATCTTCCCCAATCCTTTGAAGAGTTACTACGAGCAAAAGCTGCGGCTAAGCGTGATGCCCACTCAGGATTTGGAAGTTGAGCTCAAGATCTTTGATATCCGGGGTAAACTTTTGTACCAGAAAAGTGCGTTGGCTTTTGCCTATTTGCATAATACGGAGATTTTTGAGATTCCGGCTCATAAACTGAGTAGTGGAATCTATATTGCATTGGTAAAGGGTGGAAACAAGACCCTGCAATTGCGCTTTGGCGTTGAAAAGTAAGTTAAGGAGCAAAGCTCATGAAAAGATATAGCATTATAATCATAGCCCTCATCGTTCTGGGCAGCCTGAATGCCGGTGTACATGAAAATGCCGGAGAATATGGATACCAATTCCTGGAGATCCCCTTCAATCCCGTTAGTATGGCTCTGGCAGGCCGCGGAGTACATAGTGCTGATAACAACGCTTCCTGGATCTTACAGCCTGCATCAAACTGCCTGGCCTACGGCAAGAATGTAGCAGTTTCACACAGTATCTGGATCGGAGAAACCGCTTTTAGTACAGCAGCATATAGTTATAGCAAGCGTAGCTCACATCTGGGGTTGGCCTTAAGAAATCTCAGCTATGGCGAAATCGAAAAGCGGGATGAAACCGGATTCCTGATCGGATATTATGAGCCTGTGGATATCGCGGTGAATGGGAATTATAGCCTGCGCCTGAAGCCCTGGCTCTATGCTGGAGCAAATCTTGGCGTGATCTATCAAAAGCTTGATACTGCTTCATCCCTGGCTCTTGGCGCTGATCTTGGTCTGACTCTTCTTCCCCCTTTGGAAGATAGCGCTATCTCGCTGGCGTTCCGCAATCTGGGAGTATCCAATGATACTGATGAGGAAGCAGTCAAGCTGCCATACAGCCTGGATCTGGATCTTTACAAGGGCTTCAATCTGGCAGGCCAGAAACTTGGCCTGGAAGCTTCTCTGTTCAAAACTCCAGACGCAGATTTGCGTTATACCGTCAGCGCTGAAGTGAAACTACTGGAACGCCTTTCTCTGAGAGGGGGCTATAAATTGAACTACGATGCCGAAGGCTTGACTGCCGGACTGGGAATTGCGATATCCCGGTTTGTGATTGATTATGGCTTTGCGGCCTTTGAAGAAGGGCTTGAGGATGTGCACAGCTTTGGCCTGAGTTACAACTTCTAAAGCCACCTGGATCCAACTGCTGAGAACAACGAACATGAAGAAAGTCCACCTAATTGTCCTACTGATGTT
>JALNYD010000137.1 GCA_023230025.1 Candidatus Cloacimonadota bacterium
CCGGGCAGTTTAGCTACATCCCTATCCCTTATGCCCATGATATGAGCCCGGGAGTGTATCGCTTGCAAGCGTATTTAATCTCACCCTATGATGGTGAGTTGATCCCCTTGGGTGGCACGGAAACGATCACTTTGGGCAATGTGCAAAACCTGGAGTACGGAGATGGGGATATTGCCGGCAATCAACCCGTTGATTTTTACTGGCCAAACAGCCTCTATGAATGCATCTATACTTCCGAAGAACTGGGCGGAATTCATGGACAGATCACTAGCCTGGCTATGTACAACAGCTTTAGCGGTGATGGCATCAATGATGTTCCGCTCAAAGTGTATCTGGGTAACACCTATGAAAACCATCTCTTTGATGGCTGGATCCCCTCCGATCAGCTCAGCCTGGTCTATGACGGTGAACTGGACTTCCCTGAAGGCTCAGCGGAGATTCTCTTCAATCTGGATACTCCCTTCACTCTGAACCAGGGTCAGAACCTGGTGATGATGGTTCAACGACAAGGTGGGGAAGGACAGCAAACAGGCAAGCTCTTTCTCTGCCAGGAATCAGACGGCATGAATGGCAGGTTGGCCACTACCAATACTACTCCCCTGGATTCTGCCAATCCACCCGCTACAGCAGCATTTACGGGCAAAACCCCCAAACTGGGGATTTGGTATATCCCCGGAGTGGATAATATGGATGAGCTCGCGCCATCGCTGCAAAGCGCAAGGGTCTATCCCAATCCCTTTAGTGAGGCATCCAGCCTGGAGTTCACACTCAAACATGCCGGATACCAGGAAATAGCAGTTTACAACCTCAAGGGACAACTGGTGAAAACACTATTTGCTGGTTTTCGCCAAGCCGGAGACTACAGTGTGAGCTGGAATGGCCGCGATGAACGGGGTGAGCAGGTGGCAAACGGCATTTACTTCTATCGGATCAAGAGCGCTAAGGGGCAGAACAGCCATAAAACCATTCTGATCAGATAGAGCGTTGATGCTCAGCTAGCTTGATGTGGGTATATTGCTTGCAGGCTAGGAGAGAGGACTTTGCGTTGTGGTGGTTCAAATCGCCATATAGTTACGATGCGACTCAATCCTATATCTTGCATACATATGGCTATCTGAAATGTCGTCCCGTTGGGACTCAGTTATTGCTTGGCCTGTGATCATGCTATCTGAAATGTCGTGCCGATGGCACTCAAACTGTAACCTAGACCTGCAAGCTGCCACCTCGCCTTAACAGTGATAAAACTCTTGACTGATTTGGCGTGGCAAAAAATCTGGTGTTCTATAAGAAAAACTGTGAAAATCATAAGGAGACAGATAAATGAAAAGGACTTATCAGCCCTCAAACAGATCCCGTAAAAACACCCATGGCTTCCGCCTGCGGATGTCCACCAAAAACGGTCGCAAAGTACTGGCCCGTCGCAGAGCTAAAGGGAGAAAAGAACTCTGTGTATAACCCATGATCCGTTGGATCAAGTCCCATCAGGAATACATGGATTTCATGCAGGCTGCAAAAGCTTGTCGGACGGAGCATTTTTATGCCCCAACTCTTCCTTCACCGGAGGGATTGGCGCTAGGAATCACGATCAGCAAAAAGGTGGGGAAAGCCGTGCAGCGAAACCGGCTGAAACGCAGAATCAAGGCTTGGTGCATTATGCATCCTGAAGATTTGGCAACACAGGGCAGAATGAACCTGATTGCTCGCAAGGGAGCAGCGGAGCTTTCCTGGGAGCAGCTTTCGGCAGAGCTTTGCCAGTTGATGAGGTCTGTATAATGTTGCACTGGTCTATCTCCAGCTTGCCCCAATTCATTGCACTAAGGCTGATTCGCTTCTATCAGATAGCGATTTCGCCTTACTTGCCACGAAGCTGCAGATTTAATCCATCATGTTCAAGTTATGCTATGCAAGCATATCAAAAATTCCCGCTGCTAAAAGCCACCTACCTCAGCCTTTGGCGCATTCTGCGCTGTAATCCCTTTTGTAAGGGCGGCTACGATCCACTACCCTAAGGAGATATTTTGGATAAACGCACAATTACTGCTCTATTGATGATGTTGGTGTTGTATCTGGCCTTTGATACCTTTGTTTGGAAGCCCCAGCGTCAAGCTGCCATGCAAGCCAACATGATCCAACCTCAAGAAACTCCAACCATTGCCGATAGCAGTGATGTGTCCGAAATCCCTCCGGTTACATCCATTGCCACTAGTGATACTTTGCTGGGTAAGGTCGCAAGCACAACCAGTAAGTTGAGTTTGGAAAATGAGCATATCAAGGTGCAATTTGACTCCAAGGGAGCCATGATCACATCGATCGAACTCAAGAATTTCAAATACAACGAAAGCAAATTGGTGGATCTTATCCCTGAAGCTACATCAATTGCTGGCACCAGTGTTTACTATGGATCCAACAGCACTGATCTCAGTAATACAGCTTTTAACTATGAGCAGGATGCAGCGGGGAAGAGCGTTACTTTTTACCTGGGTGAGTTAGCCAATCCCACAATTCTGAAACGCTATGTTTTGGATGACCGTTTTGGCATATCTTTGGATGTAGAAGTCCAGAACCTGCCGTCAATCAATGGAATAAGGTTGGATTTTGAAGCCGGGATTGCCGATAGTGAAGAGAACACCAAATCCAAGAATCAGGATTATCGCTTTTTCCTGAATGCCGACAACAACATTCTCAAAGTGCCATTATCCAAACTGCGTAAAAACCAGCCTCAGGGAAGCTTTGGCAGCTTTGCCTGGATGGCCGTTCGGAGCAAGTATTTCACTCTAGCTCTGCGCGAGATTGAGCCCCCTCTCAGCCGCAGTTTCAACACCGTTATCAATCCCGATACTGCAAATCCTGGCTTTAGCCTGGACAGCTTCAACCGGAGTTCCAAACAAAGCTGGAAACAAAGCTTTGTGCTCTATGCCGGTCCTGCCGATTCGGACATTCTCAAGGACTATGGCAGACAGATGGAAAACATAGCCGAACGGGGAGCGAACTGGCTGCGTTGGCTGGGTAACATCATGGCCTGGTTCTTGAATTGGCTGCATGGCTATATCAGCAATTATGGCGTAGTATTGATCATCCTGGCTTTGGTGCTGAAGATTGTGTTGCATCCCCTTACCCACAAGAGCCTTACTTCTTCGATGAAGATGCAGAAGATTCAGCCTCAATTGCAGGTTTTGCAAAAGAAGTACAAGGATGATCCCAAGACCCTGCAGCTTGAGATGAGCAAGCTCTACAAGGAAGCTGGTGCAAACCCACTTTCAGGTTGTTTGCCGCTATTGCTGCAGATGCCGATCTTCATCTCTCTTTACAATGTGTTGCGCTACTCGCTGGATATGCGTAATGCCGGATTTGTGCTCTGGCTCACTGATCTCTCAGAGCCGGATCCCTATCTGATACTTCCCATCATCATGGGTGTGTTTATGATTATTCAATCCCTGATGATGCAACCCAAGAAAGCCAATCTGGATGAAATGGATGAAAAGCAAAAAGCTATGCAGTCATCTCAAAAGATGATGACCTGGATGATGCCGATCATGATGTTCTTCATTTTCCGTAATATGCCAGCCGGATTGGTACTCTATTGGACCACATTCAATATCTTCTCGGTAATCCAGCAGTATTACCTGATGAAGCACTACAAAAATAAGGATTTTGCTTAAATGAATACGATTGACAAGAGCGGATTGAGTGTCGAGGACATCATCCGCGATTTCCGCATTGAACACAATATTCGTGATCACGAACTCAAGTACGAGATTTTGAAAAGACCCTCCAAGGGTTTTTTAGGGTTGTTTTCCAACAAGTTGGCACTGGTGCGCTTCCAGGTGCCAGAAAGCGCTGATAGGGTTAGCATGTTTACTCAAACGCTACTTAAGAAAATGGGCATTAGTTTTGGTGGAGTCACCACTAAAATGGAGGGGAAGACTCTCTATCTAACCATCGAGGGTATCGTTGAAACAGGATTCATCATCGGGAAAAACGGAGCTATGCTGGAGACAATCCAGTATCTCCTGAACCGCGTTTTCGAGGGTGATCGCAAGCTGGACCGCATATATCTGGATGCCGATGGTTATCGCGAGCGCAGGGAATCCCAATTCCTGCATAAATATCTGCCTCAGATCAATAAGATCAAGAGCCATGGCAAAGCTCTGACTCTGGAACCGATGAGTCCCGGAGAACGCAGGATTATTCATCGCCATATTGAACGCGACAAAGGTTTGCGCACCCTTACAATTGGTGATGGCGATAACAAACGTATTGTTATCTTCTCGTCCAAGCTCAAGGAAAGCGAAGCATTACAGCAAGCCCAACACGGAGAGAATCCTGAGGTAGCTCGTGCTCCACGTCCCCAAACCCGACATCCGAGAAAGAACGATAATCAACAGGCTCCCAAGCGCAATCCAAAACCCCAGCCTGTGAAAGATGAGAATCAAGCTTCTGAGGATCGTAAACCGCGTCCTCCCCGCAAGCCGCGTCCTCGCAAGCCGCGTCCGCCACGTAAGGATAATGATACTCCAAGATCCGGAGAATAAATGACAATCTTCAAGGTTTTTGCCGGTCATTATTGGTCTGACGGGGGAGCGCTGATGGGCGTTCTTCCATATGCTATCTGGAAAGATAAGATTAAGACCGACGAGCGGCGACGGCAGAAGATGGATCTGAACCTGTTATTGATTGTTTCCGAAAATCGCAGGATCCTGGTTGATACAGGTTTGGGGAATCGTCTAAGTGACAAACAACGCGATATCTATCAACCCAGTGACTTTGCTTTGCCACAGGCTCTGGGTGAACTCGGCTTCCGCGATATTGATATCACTGATGTGATTATGACGCATCTGCATTTTGATCATGCCGGGGGTATTGTGACTAGTTTTGGCGAGCATGAGGATCTCACTTTTCCCAAGGCCAGATACTGGATTCAAAAGGACGAATGGGAGATTGCAAAAAACCCGGATGGCCTGAATCAAGCAGCCTATTCTTTCGACCACCAGTTATCAATGCTGAACCAAAAAGGCAGAGTAAACCTGATCGAGGGTGAAGTGGAGATTGCTGCAGGTGTTCGCTGTGTTAAATGTGGTGGGCATACCCATGGATCACAGTACGTTCAGATTCAAACTTCGGATGCCTTTTACATTTATGCCGGTGATATCATCGCCACCAAGTTTCATACCTCTTTGGCCATAACATCTGCTTATGATATTTGCCGCGCTGATACGTTCAAAGCCAAAAAGGATATCTACAGCAGATTGAAGCAGCATAACGGTTATCTGCTTCTGGATCATGATACCAAATACTGGGAGATTCCCATTACAGACCTACGGGTTTAAAAAACTATCGGGCCGGAATCATCCGGCCCATTTTCATATCATTTATTTAGTTTCTGTTGCAAATCATCGTAGAGTGACTGTAGCTCATCATCAGGCAATGCTTCATCAAAATGGCTGCCTTCTTCATTATCATCAAGCTCCAAAGCTGTGTTCAGGGCAGTCATGGCCTCTTCATAACGGGCAAGCTGATACAGGGTTTTGGCATACCAGATGTAGGCATCATAATGTTCTGGATTGGTTTGAATAGCCATCTCCAGAGCTTGAGCAGATGCGCTGAAGTTCCCGGATTTATAATATGCCTCGCCCTTATGCCGCCAGGGGCAGGACCACTTGGGTGAAGCTTGATTCAAAGCTTCATAAAGCTTGATTGCTTCAGCATACTTATCCATCCCCAGAAACATGTTCGCAAGGCTGAATCGCTCAGCAGCACTCAGTTCGTCTGCCTTAGCCATGGCCAGTTCCATCAGACGCATGGCTTCATAATTGGCTATGTATGCCAGATTCAGCTCGGCTTGCAGGGATTCTGTGGTATCAATGCTGTTCAAATGCTTTACCGCCTGCTCAAAGCTTTGCATCGAAGGTTGATCAAGATAATCACGGATGGGATTAAGCTCTGCCCATCCAAAACTAATGATACTGATTGACAGGATTAGTAATAATACTCGCATGTTCGATCACTTCCTATTCATAGCGACAGAGGTAAGCAGTTTGTTCTGCCACCTTGAGTTGAAACTTGGTATTGGCTGGGACAACAAAGGTTTCACCAGCGGGGAAAATCTTCCATTCCGAAGCACCAGGAAGCAATACAGTTAGCGCTCCTGATACAACTGTCATGTGCTCAATTGTGGATGTTCCAAACTCATATTCCCCAATATCCATAACACCTACGGTATGCGTTCCGGCTTTATTATCGAACGCAATTGATTTCACTTTTCCATCAAAGTACTCATTGGATTTCATGATTGTCTCCTATCAGTATTTTTATTACCTGAACCAAGGTTTATACGGTAGCCATAGGGGTCAAGGAGATTATGCCAAAAACACCAGCAAAATGCTAGTTTTTCTCCAAGCCCCGATGGATAGCAAACTGATTTCAGCAATGGATAAAGCCAACAATCGCTCTTGAGAAGCAATGAAAACTCTGAATCACAAAATCCTTGACAAGTTTATCGCAATCATACAATTGCACTTTCAGTAAGAATATAATAACACCTTGAGCCTTGCTGAGTGCATGGCTCCAAGGCTAAATTTATGAATAACGACTATGTTTTGAGGAGAATTTATGAAGCACACTCTTATAATCATAATGGGTTTGGCATTGCTATTCCTTGCTGCTTGCAGCGAAGAATCGAACAAGCTTACTCAAGTTGATATGAACAACCTCAACGTACCTGGTGATTTCAACTATGATATGAATAACCAGGTGTTGGTAGAATTACAGGGACCATGGAGATTGCCGGTGTATATCAAAACCACCAGCGGGAACCTATTATTCAAAGCTCAATTAATTCCCGCAACCGGTTTGAACACCCGGCTCACCTTGCCCAAAACGATCCGACAAGTGATTGTACAGTATCAGATGTATGAACAAACCATTGATGTTACTGGCGGATCTCTGGCTTATGATTTCACGGCTTCAGAGTAAGGGGGATATTATGAAAAAGATAAGTATAGTCCTGCTTCTGATTGCCTTCGCAGCTAGCGCTTTTGCTCAGGGAACCATTGTTGTGTGGGGCTCTCCTCACAACCAGG
>JALNYD010000138.1 GCA_023230025.1 Candidatus Cloacimonadota bacterium
TGAAGTTCGTGACCGGGATTACTTCTTTGTGGTTGCCTATAATATGTGGGCGGTATGGCTGGGCATTGGAGCTTTGGCAGTGGTGAATCTGGTTAAACAGGACACAGTGAAATACATCCTGGCTGCGCTGATGCTGCTATTACCAATCGGGAACATGATCAGTCAATATCACACTCACGATCGTTCCAATGAATTCATCGCGCTAGATTATGGAGTCAACTTCCTTAACTCACTGGAGGAAAATGCCATCATCTTTACCAATGGAGATAATGATACCTTCCCGTTGTGGTATGCCCAGGCAGTTTCAGATCCTTTTGCCAAAGAGTATGTACATCCTGCAAGCGATGTTCAGCCATCTGAGATGGCCCAAGCTGCCATGAAGGAAGCTCTGGAATATAAGAATAAATACCTTAAGGGCATCCGTAAGGATGTCTCAATAGCCAATCTTTCATTATTGAATACACCCTGGTATATACGTCAGATTCGTGATAAGGAAGGGATTCTGTTTAGTCTGCCAGACGAGACTATTGATGATCTTAGCATCAGTCGCTTGCAGCAGAATTTGGTTGTGCCCGGCACTCCCGCCACAGGAAGTTTTGTCAAGCAGATGGATGAGACCCCTGCCTGGCGCCCCAATGAGCCCTTCTATCGCGTTACAGATCTTGCTGTGATGCAGATTATCAAGGATAACTTCGGGCATCGGCCGATTTATTTTGCGGTAACCTGTGAAAGCTTCATTGGTTTTGAGGATTACACGCGTAATGAGGGGATGGTTGCAAGATTGGTGGCAAGTCCCGATCCAGACAAGGTGAATGCAGAACGCTTGTTTAAAAATCTGGATGAGGTCTATGAATACCGTTCCATTGAGGATGAAAATGTATTCAAGGATGAAAACATGCGTCGTCTGGTGATGAACTATGGATCAGGCTTTGTAAGAGCAGCAACCTACCTGGCAGAACAAGGAGAATATGAGCGGGCTGGTACTTATATTGAGCGGGCCCGGATGTTCATTGATGAAGAGATCAAGCTCACCGAGTTCTACACGAAGTTCTATAGCGGAGCTGGGCAGTGGGACAAGCTGGAGGCCTTTGTGGATAATGTGATATTCAAGCATCCTCAAGGCTGGCGCATATATTTGTCCTACGTGATGAGCCATCTTTTGGATAACCATATCGAAGTGGCAGGACGTTTTGTGGAAAAAGGGCTGCTACAGTATCCTTCCGAGCAGTATTTTGCCCAGTTAGCCCTGCATTATGCAGAAACATATGGCAAGATTGCCGAAGCAGAAGATATTTTGACCCGGGTACGTTCCCGGCTGAGCTATAATCTTGATCCGTATATGACAGATTTGCAAAGTCTCAAAGCGGGAGCGATTGGTGCCAACTGAGGTTTTTAGCGTTATGGTCGGCGGGAAAGCAGGCGAAGGAGTAAAAAAGGCTGCTCAGGTCATTGCACATCTGGCAATGGCTTGTGGCAAGCATGTGTTTCAGGAAGATGACTATCAATCTTTGATCAAAGGCGGTCACAACTTCAGTATTGTCAGCATCGGGGATCGCCCATTGTGGAACAGCTATAAGCAACACGATCTGATCATCAGCTTTGATGATCGCAGCATCCGGACCCATGGCTTAGAGCTTAACCCAGCAGGAATGCATTTTTGTAATGCCGATGATTGCGCTTCAGCAGATGACAGTATGATCCGGCTTCCAATGACAAGCCTTGCCCGGGATTCTTATGGTCCAAATGGTAACGTCTCTTTGGCCGCAGTGGTTATCTTCAGCAAAGTGTGTGGGCTTGATCCCGATCTGCTGGAAAGAACCATCCATAAAGAGTTTTCCCGTGATGCTACAGGGGCCATTACATATTTAAAGAAGCTTGATTTTGTCTTGAACCAACTGGATCTCAGTCCATTGCGCTCATGGCATCAGGCGTCTGAGCCAGAATCAAAGCTATTTAGCGGCAATCAACTAATCGCTTTGGGAGCTTGGGCAGCCGGGCTGGATCTTTACTTCAGCTATCCCATGACGCCGGCATCATCAATCCTGCATTATCTGGCTCTCAAACGTGATAGCCACAAGGTTTATAGTATCCATGCAGAAAGTGAACTTGCCGCTGCAAACATGGCGATCGGAGCCTGCTTTGCTGGCAAACGTTGTGCCGTGGGCAGCAGTGGTGGCGGCTTTGCACTGATGCAAGAAGCTTTTTCACTAGCTGGCATGGTGGAGGCACCTCTGTTATGCTTCCTTTCCTCGCGTCCGGGTCCTGCAACGGGAGTTTCTACCTATACTGCGCAGGAAGACCTCTTCTTTGCTCTCAATCAGGGGCATGGCGAGTTTCCCCGTATCGTAGCTTCTCCTGATAGTTTTGAACGAGCTTTTACCCTTGCGGCTGAACTAATGGATCTGGCTTGGGAGATTCAAACTCCAGCAATCTTGTTGACTGAGAAACACCTCAGTGAATGCGCTGCGAATGTGCATCTGGATGGACATTATCTGCCGGATGCTCCCGATAGTCTCAATCCCAAAAAAGAAGACTACAAACGCTATGCAATCACCGAATCCGGGGTTTCACCCCTGAAGTTTCCCGGCTGTGCAAACAGTACTGACGCAGACGTGATTAAATGGAACAGCCACGAGCATCTGGAAAGCGGTGTACGCACAGATGCAGCGGAACAGATTGTGGCGATGAAGAATAAACGCAAACTCAAAGCCCAAAGCCTAAGCCTGGCAACAAAGCGCTATCAACGCATCGCCAGCTATGGAGAGGGTACTACTCTGGTATTCGCCTACGGCTCCACTGCTCTTGAACTAAGAGAGGCTATGAAATACCATCCGTTCAAGTTGATTGTACCTATTTATCTTGAGCCATTTCCAGAGGAAGAGCTGGAAGCATATCGTGGCAAAGAGGCGATCATCGTGGAACACGCTTCACAAGCCAATTTTGCTGAGTTCCTGAGGATAAAGCTGGGCATTAAAGCGAAGGCCAACATCCTGCGCTATGATGGCAGAAGTTGGGATAGCATTGAGCTGGCAAAGCTAATCCGGGAGGCAGAACATGCGTAACTTGAACACTGGCAAAGAAAACACATGGTGCGTAGGTTGTGGCAACTTTGGCATTCTGGCAGCAATCAAGAAATCTATTACCGCACTCAATGAAGATAATATACCTCTGGCGGATATTGTAATCACCTGTGGCATTGGCTGTCACGGTAAGATCTTCGATTATCTGAATCTAAGTGGAATATATGGACTGCATGGCAGGGCAATAGCCACTGCGCAAGGGATCAAACTGGCCAATCCCAAACTCAAAGTGATTTCCTTTGGTGGGGATGGCGATAGCCTTGGAGAAGGATTGGAACACACCCTTTTCGCTGCTAAACGCAACATTGATCTCACCTTGATTTTGCATAATAATGGTAATTATGGATTGACCACTGGTCAGGCTTCACCGCTCTCATATATGGGTTACAAAGGACTCTCAACCCCAATGGGCAATGTGGAGACACCTTTCAATCCGATAACACTTTTGATTGAAGCAGGTGCCACATTTGTTGCCAGAGGCTATAGTGCCAGGATTGATCATCTTAGCACTCTAATCCAGAAAGCAGTGCAGCACAAGGGATTTTCTTTCATCGAAGTATTACAGCCATGTGTAAGCTACAATAACAACTATGATCTCTACAACGATCGCTGCAGTTTGCTGGAGAATACTCCACAGGATGATGAGCAGGCACGACACCTTGCCAAGGCTACTGAACAAATATACTTGGGTGTATTCAAGCAAGAGCTCAAACCCGAATACTGCGAGTCTATCAAGTTGCAGGATAATCCTCAGAGCCGCACAGAACGGATGGCTCAAATCCTCCGATAAGCATGAGCAAAACATCCATTCGTAAGCTTTCACAAGCTGTATTTTTACTCTTGAGTCTGGGGATTTTGAGCCTGGTGATCATCAATGGTAAAACCACGATTCACAATCTATGCCCCTATGCTGTCATCTGTTTTGGCTTTCTCAAAGGCAATCTGATTAATTTCAGTGTAGGCATAGCTGCCCTCGGAGTTTTTCTGGGGATTGCCTTTATGGTGTTTAGCATGTTTCAGGGGCGCATCTTTTGTGGCTATATCTGTCCTCTGGGGACATTGCAGGAATTGGTATATGCCGTTCGTAGAAGACGCAGTAAGCAGATACCTTTTATGTATGAACGCAAACTTGCTAAGTTCAAATACATCTTGCTGCTGCTAAATATCATCCTTGTGATACTCGGGCTATCCTGGCTATACATAAACTTTTGCCCGATTTACGGACTCTCACGCTTGCCATCTCTGGCTGTGGGCGGACTTATCATATTCATCTTGATCATGGTGGGTGGTATCTTTGTTGAACGGCTCTGGTGCCGATATCTGTGCCCTTATGCTGCACTCCTAAATCTGGCTCAGGGTCTGGGCAAGCTCTTGGGGACTAAACGCCGCATGATCTATCGCAATCTGGAACGCTGCATTGATTGTGAACTGTGCAGCCGTAATTGTCCGATGAATCTGGATATTCTGGCTTCTGAATATGTACAGGATCACAACTGTATCCATTGTTTACGCTGCACAGTCAAGTGTCCGAAGCCGGGTACAGTTTGTCGGGGGAAAGAGGTATGAAAAACATCTTTATCGCAGTGATCGTAATTCTGCTTTTTGCCATAGGCATAATGCAATATCTTGTAGCCCGGGGTGTATTTCCCAAACAGGAAAGGCAGGAAGTGTGTCCAGTGGATGCCATTTCGATGGTCAATGGGAAAGCTGTGATCGACAGCATCAAATGCATTGGTTGTCGCCGCTGTGTCGATGGCTTTGTCGCTATTCCTGATTTACCGGTGAATGAAGAATCAGTACAAGAGAAATCTTTGCCGGAAGAGCCGGAGGAAATCTCAGAAGAGCTTGTAAATGAGCCACTAAAGGAAACAGTATCAGCACCCAATGTGGATAAACTTGAACAGAAACCTGAGCCTCAAGAAGCCGCTGTAACTCAAGCAAACAAGGTTAGCGCTTATTACACTGTGGCTAGTGATGAGTGTATCAGTTGTGGCTTTTGTCTGAGAGTATGCCCGGTTGACGCAATCAGCTACAAGGATGGTAAAGCATTTATCGATAAGGATGTTTGCATCGCTTGCGGGATCTGTGCAGGTGAGGATGAGGAAGCTTTCCGCGGCTGCCCCGTGGATGCCATCAGCAGAGTGGAAGCTCCCTGAGGTTACATTGTGGGACACAAATCAAGTGCCCTGTTAAGTGCTCCACTATCAAAATCTTGGACAAACCAAGCACTCCAGCACCAAGCACTAATCTTCAGATACCGCTTCTGCCAAAGGCAGAACCTTCAGTTCATGATCATAAACAAATCGCAGGATATCCCGGAAAACATCATCCGAGCAGGAATCCATATAGCCTTCAGATTCAGCATTGAAGCGATGAAAGCCGATGATGATCAAGCGCTCACCATTGGCAATCCCACGTAGGATGCGCTGCTTCACTGGTTGTGCTGTCCAGCCAGTTTGGAAAGCCAGATAGCCCAAAGCATGGCGGTTTAAGGGTTCATGCATGGCAAAGTCGCTGCTACCGCGGATGTTTTTGTAGAGACTACGCAAAAACGGGTAAACCTGAGAAGGACACTGCCCCTTGGGCAGGGCGAAGGATCGGGGATTCAGGCCGTGCTCTTCCAAGTTGTTATAATCTTGTTGGATCACGTAAACCGCCTGTTCATAATCCAATTGGTTCAGAGCTTCATGGTTCAAGGTATGACCACCCGTCTCCCAACCGTAGGTGAGTTCCATTTCGATCAGTTCATCCCAGCCGAAGCGGCCGGTTTGACCTAAAGCGTTGCTATTCACAAAGTTCGTACCGCGATAGCCATATTCCTGCATAATGGGGAAAGCTACATCATATACTGATGCGTGCTGATCGTCAAAGGTGAAAACGATAATGGGCTGCATCGAGGCAGAGGAACTTAGAAACTTGCAGGAGCTTAGGCTAAAAATTAGGCTCAAACACAAAATCCAGAGCAAGGCCGAAAGTATGACGCCCCTGCTCGGAAGCGTTATGGCTGTAATCATAATATAACCCGATGTTGCTGCCCCGTAGATTAGGCGAAGTTAAATCGTACCTGGCGAAAATGCGGTGTTGCCACATGTTTTCGCCATCGATAATGTGCAGATTGCTTTGCGGGATCAAGCGAATATAATCCCCGATTCCTTGTTCCAGTCTGAATTGATATTGCTGTGTTTCATAAGGTGCATAGTTCTGCTTTTTATACACAGCACCAAGGGCGGGATTGGGCATTCCCTTTAGACGAATGACAAGATCCGAGATGGCAAAGAGTTCGTGGTGCGCTTCAGTTGCTTCCCATTCTGGCAGTAGCGCCAGTGCTGTTTGGAGTCCGAATGAAGCTGCGGGAAAATGTCTGGTGAAGCCCAGCGCAGTGATGCTGACAGGTGTGCGCCAATGGTTGTCCATAGCTCGAAAATCCTGGGTCAGACTTGCCTTGTATAATGGAGTTAAAGACTTGTGGGACGGGAAACTATCAGGATAATATCTAAGCGATATCAATGCCGAAGCTTGATTGTGTTTGTTTCCTCCCGCCCGGGCGCTTAGAGATAAGCCCTTTGCCAAAGAAGCAGTCATTCCCAGGGAGTTCATGCGCATACTCTGAAAGCGGAAGGGCTGGTATCCGCGCTGAAGGATGGGGTTACGATCAAGCGCAAAGCCTGCTCCATATCCCCATTCAGAGGTTCCTGCCTCCCAGCTTAGTTTGCCGAAATCATAGCCGATGATCAGAGTTTTCAAGCTTAAATGCGGTTCATCGAAAAATTGCTCCGTTTCCGTTTCCAGAACCATCATCACATTATCTATCGGATGTACTCTGAACCCGAATTCTGCCCGGTAGCACTCATCCCAGCTCAGCTCCTTACCGTCCTGCAAAGTGTCGAAATAGGTGCTATGCAGGGATTGCCATTTTGCATAAAAGGGCAGATCAATGGCGCCACAGAGGCTAAAGGTTAAAAACA
>JALNYD010000008.1 GCA_023230025.1 Candidatus Cloacimonadota bacterium
GAAAGCATTGCCACAAAAAGCTTCCACACCTGTGGCGAACCATGTGTGGCTGTCTGCAAAAAGACTCACGGAATATTCAAGAAAGACTATGAACCATATCAAACCCTGGGGCCGCTATGTGGGATCTTCGATCAACGAGCAGCGGAAATGCTCTGTCACAAAGCCGATAGCCTGGGTTTTGATGCCATCTCCAGCGGAGGCTTTCTTGCCTGGCTGATGGACGAGCTGGATAAAGGGGAAATCTCGATGCAAGAACTGGGGGTAAACTCGCTTCCAGCCTGGGATCCAGATGCCTTTGACACTGTTAAGGATTCATTGCACAATGCCAGTCTGGCTTGTGCTTTGCTGGATAACTGCATCGGCAAGGCAGCAAAGATAAATCTGCGGGAGGGTGCCCGTAAATATGCCCGCAGACTTTCTCGCTCCAAGGGCAAACCGATCATCAACAGCTTTGTTTACAACGCTTTTGGGCGCAGGGGCTGGATGGTGCCAAATCAGTATTGGACTCCGGGAGTGTTATCCCCGATCCCGGCTATGGGGCGCTACTACATGTACTATGGCAACCAATACTTTCCGCCTCGCTACCTGGGCAAAGTCAATGCAGAGCGGATGAAAACTGAGCTAATGCTGGATAATCTGGGAGTATGCCGTTTTCATCGGGCCTGGGCTGAAGAGATGCTCCCCCAGATCATTGATGAGCTATTTGGGCTGAGAGAAGAACTCGAACTCAATACCCATATCACAGCCCGGAGGATCAATTGCCGCAATGCTTCCGTGTATTGGGAGAGCGAACGGAACATTGATTTCGTGCTGGAAAGCCTGCTCAGACAAAGTAAAAACTGTGATGATCCAGATCTGATGGCCTGGATAGTTCGATTTACAGAAGATAAACAGTCTGCAGCTTTTGATTACTGGTATGAGATCCGCAAGGGAATAGATGAGAGCTTGAAGGAAATATAGACAAAAAAAAGCTTGCCTAATCTGGATAAGTCAAAAAAGTGGCGAAAATACATTTTTGGGCTTTGAAAACAAGGCCTGGGGGAGAGTTAATGCGATTGAAGACCTTTCCTGGGGGCATCCACCCCCATGATGAAAAGCATTATTCAAGTTCCGCACCCATCAGCAATTTTCCCACCCCGCAGCGGGTGATCATTCACCTTTCTCAACACATAGGCGCTCCATCCTCACCTATAGTACAGGTGGGAGATGAGGTGCTGAAAGGCCAGAAGATAGCCGAAGCCGCCGGCTTCGTCTCCATTCCCCAACACGCCTCCATCAGCGGAAAAGTGAGCAAAATTGCCAAAGCCATGCACCCCACTGGAGCAATGTCCATGGCCATCGAAATCACTTCCGACGGTCTGGATAGGTCGGTGGAGTTCCCTGATGATCCGAACTATATGGATTTGGAACCGCAGGTGATGAAAGACCGCATCGCCGAAGCTGGAATCTGCGGTATGGGCGGAGCAGGCTTTCCAACTATTGTAAAGCTTTCCCCTCCAGAGGATAAACCCATTGACGTGGTAGTTCTCAATGGAGTGGAATGCGAGCCATATCTGACCAGTGATTATCGTTTGATGATGGAGCGCAGCGAAGATATCATATCCGGGCTGAAGCTGATCATGAAGATTGTAAAAGCCAAAAAGGGTGTGATAGGAATCGAAGCCAACAAGATGGATGCCATCGCCAAGATGCAGCAGTTGCTGACTAAGGAGAGCAATCTTGAGGTAGTTGGCCTCAAGATGCAGTATCCTCAAGGCGCAGAGAAGCAATTGATCTATGCCGCCACCAATCGCAAGGTTCCGGCTGGTGGACTACCCATGGCCGTGGGCGTAGTGGTGCAAAACGTTGGCACTGCCGTGGCCATCTACGAAGCAATCCGTTTTCAAAAGCCCCTGATCGACCGCATCATCAGCGTCACAGGATCACCCGTGGTTAAACCGATGAATCTGAAAGCCCCGATTGGCACTCTCTACAGTGATCTGGTGGAACACTGCGGCGGCACCAGGGAAGAAATCGGCAAAGCCATTTCCGGTGGACCCATGATGGGTTTTTCCCTGCCCTCGCTGGATGCTACAATGACCAAGGGCAGCAGCGGCCTGGTACTGTTCAACCAAAAAGCTGCCAAATCTCTAGCCGAGCACACTTGTTTACGTTGTGCCCGTTGTGTGGATATATGTCCCATGAACCTCCTTCCTTCGATGATTGCCAATGCTGTGAAATACAAAAACCTTGATCTGGCCGTGCAAGCTGGATTGAATGATTGCATCAAGTGTGGTAGCTGTGCCTATGTGTGTCCTGCGCAAATCCGTCTGGTGCAATACATTGATACTGGAAAAATCCGTTATGCAGAAGCTCAGAGGAAGAAGTAATATGAAAGACAAATACATCGTATCGCCCGCTCCCCATGTTCACGACAAGTCCACAGTCAAAAACGTGATGTGGAATGTGGTCATAGCCCTGATTCCCGCCCTGCTTTTTGCAGTTTACTACTGGGGTCTGAGAGCTCTGATCCTGACTCTTACCGGAGCGATTGCCGCGGTGATTACCGAAGCAATCATCCAGAAACTGCGTAAAGTCCCCGTAACTGTTCATGACGGCTCAGCCTTCCTGACTGGCATGCTTTTAGCCTACAACATTCATGTGGGAGCCCCAATCTGGCTACCCATCGTGGGTGCGGTGTTTGCCATCGGAGTAGGCAAACAGGTTTTTGGCGGTTTGGGTAACAATCCTGTTAACCCAGCCCTGTTGGGACGTGCTTTCCTTTTGGCAAGCTGGCCCACTCAGATGACTGCTGGATGGGTGGCAGCCAAGAACTCCGCCATGAGTGGTTTGAACAATCTTTCCCGCATCGCCACCAATCTCCAGGAGCTTTCCCCAAAAGCTTATGAACTGGTTACCGGAGCGACTCCGCTGAAGGTAGCTCAAAGTCTTCGCGACACAAGCTTTGTGGCAGATATCAATGCCCAGGCTGGTGGTCTAAATTTAGGCGGCCGCATCTTTGACAGCCTCACCGAGCTGGCAACTCTGAAAAGCCTCTTTTGGGGCAACATCGGTGGCTGTATTGGTGAAGTTTCAGCTTTTGCCTTGTTGCTTGGAGCTGCTTATCTGCTTTATCGTAATATCATTGAATGGCGGATTCCGCTGTTCTATATTGGAACTGTGTTTGTTCTGAGTCTGATCTTCGGCGGGATTCCCGGTAGCGGTAGCTCCGTGATGCTACCTTTCTTCCACATCTTTGCCGGTGGTTTGATGCTGGGTGCCTTCTTTATGGCCACGGACTATACAACCACGCCAATCACAAAAAAAGGACGCATCATTTTTGGCATAGGCTGCGGCTTGCTAACGATTGTGATCCGCCTGGTGGGTGGATATCCCGAAGGTGTCAGCTACAGCATCCTGTTGATGAACGTCTTTACTCCACTAATCGATAAAATTACGATGCCGAAACCCTTCGGAAAGGTGGCAAAATGATGTATTATCTAAAGCTTGGCTTGATTCTGTTGATCTTCTGTGTGGTGGCTACGAGCATTCTGGCATACCTGAATACGCTTACTCAACCTGTGATCGCCGCCCGCAAAGCCAATGAAGCTATTCAAACCCGAATGGAACTGATCCCGGGTGCAAACTTCCGGGAAGATACTACTGCGGCAGGCGATGTCTATTATGTGGCCACATCCGATGCGGATAGTTCACTGGTTTTGGGTTACACCTTTGTTGCTGCCCAAAGTGGATATTCCAGCAATGTGCAGACCATGGTGGGCGTGGACAAGGATTTTAAGGTGCTTGCCATCAAGGTCATCAGTCAATCCGAAACTCCCGGTTTGGGTGCGAACTGCACTCAGCCCTCCTTCATGGAGCAGTTCAAAGGTATGATCCTGTCTGATCTCAAAGTGGATAAAGACGGCGGCAAGGTAAAATCCCTGTCGGGCGCCACCATTACCACCCGCGCCATCACGAGTTCCATTGCCTCGGCCATTGCTGCCATTCAAGCTGACCTGGGAGGTGAACAATGAGTTTTTTCAAAGAACTTAGTAAAGGGATCATCAAGGATAATCCGATCTTTGTGTTAGTGCTGGGGATGTGCCCCACTCTGGCTGTTTCATCATCTGTGATGAATGCTTTAGGTATGGGCCTGGCAGCTACTTTTGTGCTGGTTTGTTCCAATATGTTCATCTCCATGATCAAAAACATCACCCCCTCCAAAATCCGCATTCCGGTGTATGTGGTGGTGATCGCTGCTTTTGTGACCATCGTAAACATGGTGATGGAAGCCTATGTGCCTGCTCTGCATAAAAGCCTGGGACTGTTTATTCCGCTGATCGTGGTGAATTGCATCATCCTGGGCCGGGCCGAAGCCTTTGCGAACAAGAACAACGTGATCATGAGCATCGCCGATGGCATCGGAATGGGCTTGGGTTTCACTCTGTCACTAACCGTGATCGGCACCATCCGGGAGATCCTGGGGGCGGGTACCTGGTTGAACATCAAGGTGATGCCAGCGACCTATGACCCAATGTTGGTGGCAATTCTGGCTCCTGGAGCCTTTATCACCCTGGGCTTCCTGATGGCCATTCTGAATCTGGTGAAGGAGAAGAAATAATGAGTTATTTAGGTGAACTCTTCGTGATGGCAATGACGGCCATCTTCATCCAAAACTTCGTTCTTTCGCGCTTCCTGGGCCTGTGTCCATATCTTGGCGTATCCAAAAAGTTGGATTCTGCGATAGGTATGGGTATGGCGGTGATCTTTGTGATGACCATGGCCAGTGCCTTTACTTTCTTGATCAACAAATACCTGCTCCTGCGTTTCGACATGGTCTATCTGCAGACTATTGCCTTCATTCTCACCATTGCCGCTCTGGTTCAATTTGTAGAGATGGTGATCCAAAAAAACGCTCCCGCACTGTATAAATCCCTGGGGGTTTATCTGCCTTTGATCACCACCAACTGCGCTGTCCTTGGTGTAGCGATCCTGAATACAGGAGCCTTGCGCAGCGATGGCGTTACTCCCTACAACTTCCTGGATAGCGTGCTCAATGGTTTCTTCAGCGGTGTGGGTTTCACCGTCGTGCTGCTGGCCATGGCTGGCCTCCGCATGCGTCTGGATATGGTTGATATGCCCCGTAGCATGAAAGGTATGCCCATCGCCCTCATTTTGGCTGGGATCATGGCTCTGGCTTTTTATGGCTTTATGGGCTTCAAAATCTAAGGAGGTATGATGAGCTTGATTATTCTTGAATCCACTGCCCTGCTTGGCACAATTGGCATACCTGTACTGATCATCGGTGCTTTGGGATTGATCTTTGGCCTGGTTCTGGCCATTGCCTCCAAAGTCTTTGAAGTAAAGATCGATCCACGTGTTGAAGATATCATATCGGTTCTTCCCGGAGCCAATTGCGGCGCCTGTGGTCTTGCCGGCTGCGCTGGCTATGCCGATCAGATTGTTCACGGTGGAGAAGCTGTGAACAAATGTGCTCCCGGGGGGGCGGCAACTGCTGCTCTGATCGCCAATATCATGGGAGTTTCGGCTGATGCCATGCAACAAAAAGTGGCTGTAATCCATTGCAGCAGCGGTGGTCATGATAACACCAAATGGAAGTACAACTATGAGGGAGTAAACTCCTGCAAGGCTGCTGTAAACGTCGCTGGAGGCCCCAATAGCTGCCCCTGGGGTTGCCTGGGTTTAAACGATTGCCAGGCAGCATGCGCTTTTGATGCAATATCTGTTGATGCCAATGGGATGAGAGTGATTGATTTTGATAAGTGCACTGCTTGCGGAGCATGTGTCAAAGCTTGTCCCCGAGGACTTATTCAACTTGTACCCATCAACCGCAATGTCTATATTAAATGCTCCTCCAAAGATAAGGGACCCGAAGCCAAATCTGTGTGTGGCAGCACCCATCCCTGCATCGGTTGCGGAATCTGCAGCCGGAAATGCCCGGTGCAAGCCATTACAATCACAGATAATCTTGCCCGGATTGACTATGATAAATGCATCAATTGCGGCCTTTGCGCCACAGTCTGCCCTACGAAGGCAATCCAGGATCTACTGGCTGGTTGCCGCAAGAAAGCTGAAATTGATCCCGAAAGCTGCATCGGCTGCACAATATGCGCCAAAGTGTGCCCGGTTTCTGCCATCAGCGGCGAAGTTAAACAACTCCATGTAGTGGATAAAGATGTTTGCATCGGTTGCGAACGCTGCGTAGCCAAGTGCCCCAAGAAGGCCATTGAGATGGTCTAAAGAACTATATTTGTTCCAGATTTACTGCGTGAATCTGGTTTGGAATCCTTCAGCCCGGAATAGCATCCGGGCTTTTTTCATAAACTGACCCTGCAATCCCATTGATCCCAATGTGGTTTACATGAAAGCTCGAGGATTAGACACGTCACGTGTCCATACGGAACGTAGTCCCGTAAAACTAAGCAGCTCCGCTGCTTTGCAGAAGGGGACGTCTGCAATCCTGAATCCTATGTCCACCCTCAAATCTGGGAAGATCATGGATCGGAAATGGTGTCCGGTTTTACATTGGGTCCTCATTAGTTACCGTACGATGCGGTCACCTTACCGTTACTTTTGTGACCACAAGGTAACGGCATCGTGACGATAATTAATGACCTGCAACTGGTTAAGTCCTCCTTCACCTGAGGATCATGATTCAAGATAAATATGCCAGATAAACCCAAGAGCAAAAATATGCCCCTGACCAAGGGGCATAGGATTTAGACTTAGGAACATACTCGCGGTAGTTTGGGGATAACTACCATAATTATCGGTTAGGCAACCGATTAAGGAGTCATAGATTGTAAGTGCAAATTGTACGCCAATTCTGGAATAAACCGTAACTTCATGTATCGCATTATGATAAGCTTCGGAACTCCCCATCAGATATGAGCATTTGTCGATGAAAACTGTTGATTTGTGGATACAATTCAACACTCATAACTGGCTTTGGAGTAGTAAAATGCGCTTTCTTGCTTTCTGCTTGACAGCGCAGGCCTGTTGTGTATCTTTGTGCAGATAATGAAAATTTAGGATGTACCATGCTAAAAGACGAAAATGAAAAGGACATGACCCAGGAGGATTTCCCTGAGGCTGAGCTTGGGGAGTTGCTGGATGCGGCGGAATCCGATAGTGAAGTAAGCCGCGCCTGCCTGAAAGATATGCAAGCTCAATTCCCCGAGGATTCGGGGCAGAACTTAGGTGAAGCAGATAAACTGTTTTCATACGAGACTCCGCAGAGCATCTTTGACGCTCCGAAGCCGAGATATGGTTTCCTGGGCAAACTGCTGTGGCCGCTGATCACGCTGCTGATCATTGCAGCAGGCCTGATGCTGTTTTTCCAGGTATTGGGAGCGCTTGGGCAATATCAAAGCAAGATCTATTTTCTGGTGGGTGGAGTAGCTTTTGGCTTGCTTTCCCAGACTTTTGTGATCACAGGAATCCGGGATCTGGCAAACAGCAAGGATGACCCTGAGCTAAACCCCTTCTCTGTGCTTTACATCCTCAATGCTCTTATATGGGCAGGCATCGGGATCTATGGTCTTTATTCAGCGGGGAAATCGATCCACACCTATTATCAGGCTGGAGTGGGACTGGCTTTTTACATTGCAATCCCGGCTTTGGTGCTGGCCAGCTTTGCCTGGTTTGAGTGCGTGATATTCACTTTGATAGCCAAAGAGATGAAACGATAAAAGGAGGCAGATATGTCTATTGAGGAGATCAAACAGCGCGCTCGTGAAATGATGAGCAGCCAGATGGGAAATCTGATTCTGGTGTTTTTGATCTATAGTTTGCTGATCTCGGGACTTAGCTCTCTATCGATTGGCCTGGCATGGTTGGTGGTCTATGGCCCCCTGAATGTTGGCATTGCGGGAATCTTGTTCAAGCTGGATAGAAATGAAAGCTTCAATCTGGAAGAGATGTTTCATGGATTCAGCGATTTTTCCCGCACTTTAACTGCAGGCTTGCTGGTCATTCTCTATAGTTTCCTGTGGGGCTTACTGCTGATCATCCCTGGGATAGTCGCCTTATTCAGTTATAGCATGACCTTCTTTATCATGAAGGAAAATCCTCAGATGACCGCTCAGGATGCCATTACCGCCAGTAAGAACATGATGATGGGACACAAATGGGAGCTCTTTAGCCTGTTTATGAGTTTCATCGGATGGTGGATTCTGGCCATTTTGAGTTTTGGCCTGGTCTTGATCTATGCTCAACCCTATTATTACTGCGCTTTGACTGTATATTATCAGAATCTGAAACATGGGAGAAACCTATGAAACGTTGCTGTTTGCTGATTGTATTAACGGTTTTGATGCTGATCCCGCTTGCTGCGCAAACCGGATATCCCGGCCTCAGATATGGCATGAATCCTACAGAGGCATCTGCCGTATTGAACGGAATTGGATTTACAAAGATCGAAGCAAGTGACAATCTTTTTAAGAACGATCTGACCGTGAACTATCAGGAAATGGAATTGTTCTTCACCGAAACGGATTCCCTGGTATCCTGGCTGCATGCAACTCAGGTTCCTGAAGGCGAAAACTTTGAGATTGAAGAAGAGAATATCGAGGCATTATCCAAGTTGCATGGAGATGACTATGACTATGATAATTACTACTCCGAAGCCTACTGGCGGTTGGATGACTATCACTATATAAGCGCTGCCTATGATGAAAGCTTCTCCTGGTATGTGATTTTCTACGGAGATCAGCGACATCCTGATTATATACCTTATTGACCGCCTGTCTTATATATAATCTATCGAACAAGGCCAAGTATCAAGATATAGGGGAATTACGTGGAAGAAAATAAAGTGATTTATCAGATGTCCGGAATTGGTAAAGTGGTGGACTCAAACCGCTATATCCTCAAAGACATCTATCTGGGGTATTATTATGGGGCGAAGATCGGAGTGGTGGGAATGAATGGTTCGGGAAAAAGTACGCTGCTCAAGATCATGGCTGGGCTTGATCATGATTTCATCGGCGAAGTAGCGATGAGCAAGGGTTATAGCATTGGTTATCTGGAGCAGGATCCACAGCTTGATCCGGAGCAAACGGTATTGCAAATAGTTCAGGAAGCAGTTGCAGAAACCATCGGGCTGCTACAGCGTTTTGAAGAGATCAATATGAAGTTCATGGAACCCATGGATGATGATGCCATGAATGCTCTTCTGGCCGAACAGGGTGAGGTGCAGGACAAACTGGATGCGGCTAATGCCTGGGATCTGGATAGCCGGCTGGAACTGGCTATGGATGCCTTGCGCTGCCCTCCCAAGGATATGCCAATCAAGCTGATCAGTGGCGGAGAAAAAAGACGTGTGGCACTTTGCCGCTTGCTTTTGCAGGCTCCGGATATCCTGCTGCTGGATGAACCTACCAATCACCTGGATGCAGAAACCATCCTCTGGCTTGAGCATCATCTGAAACAATATAAGGGCACTGTGATCGCCATCACTCATGACCGGTATTTCCTGGATAACGTGGCAGGCTGGATTCTGGAGCTGGATCGGGGCGAGGGAATCCCCTATCAGGGCAATTACTCAAGCTGGCTGGAACAAAAACAAATGCGCCTGGCTCAAGAGCAAAAATCCGATAAACGCAGGCAGAAAGCTCTGGCCGACGAACTGGAATGGATCCGCAGCAGTCCCAAAGCGCGACAGGCAAAGAGCAAAGCGCGTATTCAGAACTTTGAAAAGCTATCCGAACAGAGTTATGACAAAGAACGCAGCACCGAGGAACTGCCCATTTTCCCAGGCCCCAAACTGGGAAATAAGGTAATTATTGCCAGAGATGTGGCAAAAGGATTTGAGGAGAAGCTGCTTTATGAAAACCTGGAATTCAACCTTCCGGCTGGTGGTATCGTTGGTGTGATCGGACCCAATGGCGCTGGGAAAACGACGCTCTTTGAAATGATCGTGGGAAACATTCAACCTGATCACGGAAGCATCGATATCGGCGAAACGGTGAAGCTCTCCTATGTGGATCAAGCCAGGATGATGGATACAAATCAGACCTTGCTGGATTTGATCGGTCAGGGACGCGATGTGCTATCGATTGGCGGACGCGAGATGAAGGTTCGGGAGTACATTGGCAAGTTCAATTTTTCCAGCAAAGAACACATCAAGCCGGTGAACATCCTCAGCGGTGGGGAGAAGAATCGCGCTTATCTGGCACTAACTTTGCAGACCGGAGGCAATGTCTTGCTTCTGGACGAACCTACAAACGATCTGGATGTATATACCATTCACGCTTTGGAAGAGGCTTTGCTTTCTTTTCCCGGGTGTGCAGTGGTAATCAGTCATGATCGCTATTTCCTGGATCGGGTTTGCACCCATATTCTGGCTTTCGAGGGCGAGAGCCAGGCCAAGTGGTTCGAAGGGAATTTCAGCGACTACGAAGAAAACAAGCTTATGCGGCTTGGCGAAAAAGCCCTCATCCCCAAACGGATCAGCTATCGCAAACTCACCAGAGACTAGGCATTTATGCTTGAAACATCTGGAGTGTGGGCAGAATATCATTGACAAAAATATGCTGATGACAAGCATGGATATATGCATAATAAATAATGAGCCTTTGGCTCATGGAGGTTTTAATGAAAGCACTCAGAGGAATGAACATGGGGACACTTCCCATCCTGATGATTGTTCTCTTCGCGGGATTGCTCCTTGGCGGATGCGCTCCCAGATTAGTATTGGATCCGGGCATTCCCAGTTCCGTGGTTCAGATTGGAAATGCAATGAACGAAGTAGCCGCGGCGGTTCCCACAGGAAATGCCGACCGTCATTACATTCAGCCCGACGATTACTTCTTCAGAGAAGATGTTTGGCCGGGCAGCACCTGGGAAATTGTAGAGCTGGGAAAGCTAATCACCCCTCCCACTCCGGAGACCAAGAATCAAGCTCAATTTATGAGTGTGAAAACCGGTGCCCCTGTATGGGCCAAATGGTGGGTAAAAACCCGCATCGCTACTCGGGCTGATCTGCAACTTGGTAAAGAAGTTATATGCTTTGATTCCAATAGTTACGACGACGTATATTTGGCTCCGGAAAACACTGAGATGGCTCGTACGGATACCTGGTTTATCGCCAGAATCACCGATACTTCCGAACTTTTCCGCGGCTATGTCCTGGTTTCTGGTGGCTACAAGGTTAGCGAGAAAAACCTGCGGGTGATTCTACAGTAAGCTTGATGACAACTTCTTATAAAAGACCGGAGTTAATCCGGTCTTTTTTTTTACCCGCTCATAATCTGCGTCAATGACTGATGATCTCCTGGTGTGTTTCTGCTATATATTTATTCAGGTTTCTGATGATTATCCACACAAAGCTAGCGGAGAGCGTTGTGGTTAACAAATCTGCCAGAGGCATTGCGTAAACCAGCCCCTCAAATTTGAACAGGGTATTCAGAATCAGAATGGAAGGAATATACATGATACCCTGGCGGGAGAGCGCTACAATCAATGCTGGCAGGGCTTTGCCCATGGCTTGCAGGGTTGTCATAAAGATCATGCCCATAGCCGCAATCGGAATGGCAAAGACATAAGCTTCCAGCACAATTGTGCCAATGCGGATTATGTCCGGATCCTTGATGAATATGATGATCAGCTCTTTAGGGAAGAGCGCGAACATGGCAGTCAACACTGCGCTGAAGCCCAAAGAGATCAACAGGGAAGTGCGGATGGTCTCTTTCATCCGCTTGTAGTTCTTAGCCCCATAGGTGTAGCCTACTAAAGCCTGGATGCCGATGGAGATTCCAATGAAGATAAAGATTGGAATCGTAAACACCCGCGAGGCAACACCCAGAGATGCCACATGATGATCCGAATATGCCGATGCCAGGCGGAAACTGATGGTATTGCCAATACTGAGCATCACTTGGGAAAGCGATGCTGGGATACCGATCAAAAGAATCTCTTTATAACAACTCCATTGCAGCTTGATGTGAGAAAATGACAAGGGAACAAGACTCTTTTTGCGTATGTAAAACAACAGGTAATAGAGCATCCCGCAGCCATTTCCCAATACTGTGGCAACCGCAGCACCGGTTACACCCATTCCGAACACAAAGATGAATAGCGGATCAAGGATGATGTTCATCCCGGTGCCAATAAACAAGCCGATCATGGCTTCTTTGGCGGCACCCTCGGCACGTAGTAACTGCACCAGAGTGAACTTCAACAGCACTACCGGGCTTCCCAGGAGAATGTAATACATATACTTCTGAGCATAATCACCGGTCATTCCCGAAGCTCCCACCATCCTCAGGAAAAAGGGAATGAAAAGGATCCCAATGATCCCCAACACAATGGATAAAGCACCAGCAGTAAAAACCGATGTGGCCAGGGTATTCTTTGCCGAATCCATGTCCTTCTGCCCTAAAAGCCGGGAGAGATAGCTGCCTCCGCCAATGCCAAAGACGCCAGCCATAGCCATTTGCAGAGTAAACAGTGGCATGGAGATTGATACAGCGGCTACTTGAAAGGGGTCATTGAGCTTACCGATAAAGAAGGTATCGGTAAGGTTGTACAGAATGTTCACCAGCATACTGAGGATGCTGGGGATAGCCAGATTCATGATTGCCCGCGGAACGGGCATGGTTTCCAAGACGTATAGTTTGTTTGCTTTCATTGTTTATAGTTCAAAATCCCATCCAGCACGCAATCCCACAAAGGGATACACATGCTTGATATCTTCTTGACTCAGTGGTGCTTCAAAACCCAATTCAATCATGCCATACAGCGGGTTCATTGTTTTCTTGAAGTTCAATCTCAAGCCAGCGTGATAGAAGTTATCTCCTTGCTCTTTATCTGTATAAAATGTAGTCTTCATATAGTGATAGGATCCTGTGGCTGCGAGAGTAATATGATTAGTCTTCCCAAGTCGGCGGGTTAACAGCATACTCATCACTGCCGAGGAAATCTGAAAGTTCTTGATATCCTCGTTTTCAGAGAACTCCTGAAAATCATAGTTATAAATCCCCCAGGAAGCACCAGCCACAATTGCGGTTGATACGGGATCCAGGTTGGCAAGCTGCTTCTTTACCAGAAATTTAGCATTGTAACCTTCGTCTTCTGCTCCAGCGCGCAGGGCAAGATCAACCTCATCGGTAAGGCCATACTTCACTTCCCAATACTGCATGGGATACATATTGTCCATATCAAAATCCTGTCCGGTTTCTGATTCCATCCAGGCAGGAGCCTTTATCCCCAGAGTGAGGGTAGAGGAAACACTCGATTTGCCATTACCCAGAGTTTGCGCAGTATCCATCATGGAGGGTTCAACTCCAGCACAGGCAAACAGCACTAAAGAAACCAGTGAAATCAACAGATATCCTAGATGCTTCAAAACTCAACTCCTATTGCATATCCCATAGCAGGAATCATGCTAAGTTTACCATTTATGACCGGGACAAGTTCGATGCCCAGTTCGGGGATGAAATAGAGGTGTTTTCCCTTCCAGCATAGGTTGACACGGAGTCCGCCATGCATCAGGTCATATTCTTTGTTGTCAATGCCAGCATATTCACCATTTGAGTATTCTGAATAAACCATACGCTCGTAGTTCCCTCTCATGGTGACAGTAGCAGAGGTCTTACCCCATTTCTGAGTGTATAGAAGCTGCATTTCTACCCCATACGCGCGGGATTTGTCTTTGTCATGTTCACTGGTCTGGCGAACATACACAATAGCAGGAGCGAAGGCAACGTAGTTATTCGTTTCCTGACGAATCAGCTTTTTGACCCCAATCTTAAAACCCTGGGAGGACTCCAGGCCAGTATATGCCCTCACCTGTAAATCCAGATCTGGCTTTATACTGATATTGGCTTTGATCCCGCTGGCCATATCCACACCCGCATATTTGTCCTTATCATCAGCGTCATTTTCGTTATAAACTGCACTACTAAGATCCAGCCCAATAGCCTGATAGGGAGCTACTTGCAGGTCTGCCGGAGCAACTGGAATTGCCGTATCCAGAGTGCTGATATCCATCATCGCACATCCGGAAACGTTGAGCAACAAGCACAGAGCTGCCATCACAAATACTGGAATCTTCATTCTATCCTATCCCTTATCCCATCAAAGTAGAGTGTTTAGATACTGATTATTTGTCTATTATAAAAGACATTCATCCAGAATGTGTTCTTGCCACATCTGTCAAGCACATTCTTCGCTGAAGCGGGAATTCCCGGCTAATCGGATTCGCCAAAGATCTCGGCACTGAAGCGATACAGTTGCGCCCCGAGTTCCTGCCAGGCATGTTCGGAAAGAGTAGCCTTGCGGCAAAGCTGCTTCAGGAAGGTATCGCGATCCCAGTTCCACTCGGTAGCCACCTGCGGCAGCAACAAACCAGAAGATCTGGGATGATCCAGATACAGCCCATCCCGGCCAATGGTAATTTCGGCAATATCCTGAATGAGGATCAAAGGGCTTAACAGGGATATCTCAATCCGGATTTGGGATAGTTCAGCAGCCTTAAGGGGAGGAAACCGGGGATCCCGAAAAGCAGCAGCCAGAGCCATCTCCCGGATGCTGGACAGGGTATCCTTGTAAGCATCAATATAGCCGATGCAGCCGCGAAGTTGACCATCCTTGTGCAGGGTAACGAAAAGCCCACGTTTCTCCCGAAAGCAAGCATCCTGGGGAATCGTGATATCAGAACCGGTCAAGCGATTACTGATCACAGCCCGGGCATAATCAAGCAATTCCTTCTTTTGCAGATCACTAAGCATAATTCTCCTTCAGCATCTCAAACCTAATTATATAAACACCTTCGCAGATAGATAGCCCACCACCTGGCTGTTGTTCCCGGAGGTTTTGCCAGAATGAGTATATTGAATAATCCTGGTTTGCGGATCTGTATAACGTTTGCTCATTTTGATCAGGCTCATGATTCCGCCAATGCCGCAAGCTTCGAGATTGCCATGAATCGCATCCCGCCACATCCCTTCGGCATCCAGAGCCATAAAATGCTGTCCCACCCGCTTGTCCATCGCTTCAGCTTTTGCGCTGGAGTGATAATGGGAAAGATCACTGGAAACCAGGATCAGGATTCGGCGGCTGGATTTATAGACCAGATCATAGAGAATATCAGCCAGACGCTCCGCTACAGCAGGGATCTGATTTCCAATCATTACAGGGCATATTTTGGCATCGGGAAAGAAATAGCGGATCAGCGGCAATTGAATCTCCATGGAGTGTTCCAGCGCATGATAATCCAGATCCACGTTTTGATTGGCATGCGGGCTGAGCAGCCGGTACAAATCATGATCCAGTAAGAGATTTCCCAAAGGGCTTTCATATTCGGTGTAGGGTGAAAGACTGAAATCAAAGTGAATCCCCTGATGCGAGGGGTGCAGAATTATGATGCTTTCAAATGGTTCATGGGCAATGCTCGCAAGCCCCAAACTGGCACATTTGCCGCTGTAAATATACCCGGCATGTGGCACCAGCAAACCAAGTGTGCGCTCGGTAGGAACCGCTGGTGCCGCATCCTGTATCCAGGTCTCCAGCAGCTGCGTGATTTGATTGCCAAAACGGGGGTAAAAGGTTCCGGCATGTACTGTTTTACGGATCATCGCTGAGCCTCCACTTCATCCATCAATAGCAAATGAGTGCCTGCTGACCTTTGAACTGCTGTAGCTTTGTGGTTGTGACTGTCTGCAACCCGGACTGGAGTAATTACAGCAATCTTGAGCTTGGGCAGGCGCTGCTGCAGGCGTGATACAGTGCCCAAAAACCCCTGGGAATGGAACGCTCCGTTGAAATGCAGGATTCTGGCTTTCTTATAGTAATCCAGGGCGATGTAGATACTCTCTGCCATGGTGTCATCCTTCAAGCACTGAGCCTGATAATAGTATTCCAGACTCTGGGGATCAATGTGATGTCCGCCGATGGTCTGCATGGTTTGCATAAAGGCATCATGATAGGCATCCTGAGGGGCACTGAACTCAGATGCAATCAATCTCCGTTCGGATTCTGGCAGATCTGCGATAAAATCCCAAGAGTTCCGCGTCACCTGCCCAGAATAATTGGTGGGGACATTGGCTGCCACCACAGGAAGCTGATGCTCTTTGGCATACATGATCAAAGGACGGTAGTCCTGCTCATAGCCTGGCCAAACCCTGCTGAGTTCAATAAACTCATCTTCCGTGATCTGCCCAGCCAGAAACTGATCCATGACGTCCTGAGTATCTCGCTCCCACATTTCAAATGAGAGAATCAGTTTGCGTTTGGAATCCTGCAGATAAGGCAGAAGCTCTCTTTGCAGGGCATGAATCTCTGCCACACCATGCTCTTCTCCAAAGAAGATCACATCATATTTGAGTAAGTCTCTGGCTAGTTTCGGAATCGTGAGTTCTTTGCCATTAGTGGCCTTCACGATCCTGAATCCAGCGTTTAAAGCACTGACCATCAGCATGATAGTGATGGCGGTTAATAGTTTCTTCATGATCTATCCTCTGTAGCAAAATCTAAGCGTCCCATGGCCATGTAGCCAGTCAAAAAATCACGCAGTCCCTGATAGTGCTCTTCCGGCACCTGAAGCTGGAGCCTGACTGTATCTGAATACTCCGCAGCCAGCTCCTGCACACCAAACTCCTGCATCTGATGCCGCAAAATCTCCAGCAAGCCATATTCGGTCTTCAGCCATAGCCGGACATAGCGAATATAAGGATGAACCTGCGCAATATCAATAGCTTCCTGAGTAGCCTGAGTGTAGGCATCGATCAGCCCCTTAACTCCCAGCTTGATACCTCCATAGTAACGTGTAACGATGGCCAGCACTCCTGATAGTTCATTGCGCAAAAGGCTGTTCAGAATCGGCTTACCTGCTGTCCCACTGGGTTCTCCGGCATCGGAGTAATACTGAGTTTCCTGAGCATAACCCAGAACATAGGCATAGCAGTTGTGCGTGGCATTGGCATAGAGGATCTGATGCTCCTTCAAAATATCCTGCACCTGCTGAGTATCTGCAACAGGATGCAGAAAGGCGATAAACTCACTGCGTTGAATCTTGATCTGAGCCTGAACCGGAGTTACGATTGTAGATATCACTATTTAACCTTTGGAATCTCGTTCCAGGATGTGGTGAAGCGAGGACTCAGCTTTGCCCGTCGCATTTCCCATTCTTTTTTGACGCCACTGCTGGCCACAGTCACGGTGTCTCTGCCATGAGCTTTGTTCAAACGATCAACCGCCTGCATCAACCGGCTGCGGCGATCATCCAGATAGTTCGCTTCGATGAAACTCAAGGGTACATCTCCTTCGGACATGATATCTGCTAACATGACTCCGGCTTTCTTGTATTCGAAACCTTCCAGATACAAATCATCCAAAAGCTGCAGGGCAATGCGGATCATATCCGGCGTATAAGCTGTAGGAGGAAACAGAGTTGTGGATAGCGAATTGTTGTATTGCGGTCCCTCTTTGAAGCGATTGGTAGAAAGAAACACCATCAGGTGACCAGCCACGGATTTCTGAGCCCGGAGTTTTTCTGCACTGCGAGTAACATAAGTGGAAACCGCTTCCGCCAGTTCACTTTGATCAGTCACCTGCCTGCCAAATGATTTAGAAGTTACAATGCTCTTTTTGCTTTGAGGCGCTTCATCAATTCCTACGCAGGAGTAGCCGCGCAGTTCCAGGATTGTCTTGTGCCCCACAACCGTCATATAGTGATCAATAAACTTATCGTCTGCATCCCGCAGTTGCAGGGCATTCTCAATCTTGTTTTGTTTGAGGAACTTCTGATATTGGCGTCCGATACCCCAGACATCACCCACATCGATTCGCTGCAAAGCCTTGGCAATCCTGGTTTCATCCAGCAGAGCCAGAGACCCTTTGAACCCCAGCACCCGTTTGGCATGATGATTGGCGCATTTGGCAAGGGTCTTGCTGCGGGATATGCCCACCGAGACCGGAATCCCGGTCCAGCGGAACACAGTTCGTTTCAATTGCCTTCCCCATTCTTCATAGTCCTGGATCATCAGACCGCTTAGGTTCAGGAATGCTTCATCAATCGAGTATATCTCCACATCTGGACTGAACATGGAAAGCACATTCATCACCCGCGCACTCATATCGCCATAGAGGGCATAGTTTGAAGAGAGCAAAACTCCGCCATGTTTGTGGATGAAGGCTTCCTGCTTAAATCCCGGAGCCCCCATGGGTATCTTGAGAGCTTTTATTTCATTGCTGCGGGAGACGATGCAGCCATCATTGTTTGATAGCACGGCAACGGGCACCTTCGCCAGTTTGGGATTGAACACTCTTTCGCAGGATACATAGAAATTGTTACAATCCACCAAGGCTATTATCTCTTTGTTTGACAGTCCGGTGCTATCCATATCTCTCCTCTTCGGTTACAGATTGTAGATAGGGTGAGCTTTGTCAAGCTCAGTTTGCATGGCAAAGAAAAGCGCTTGCCATCGGGGGGTGATGACAAGCGCAGATGGATGTGTATCGGGTTTTCTTATGGGGTCAAATAGATGTAATCGCTGTCGCGATATCCGGGTTTGTTCATATACCAATCCGTATAGGATGAGCCGCTGCTTTGTGCCCAGTTTTTAAACTTCAGATGAGCTCTGGTGATCTGAGCATTTTCCACAGGGTAATCCCAGGAAGCGGGAATATTGACAGCCCAGGGCAGATTCTCGGCAGTTTTGAACCAATTTCCGCCAGCACTGGAATCGTCACCGGTATTGAACAGGTCATCATCCATCAATGCCGTGGGTGTAAATCCCGGCAGATGAATCTCGTGGCTACGCACACGATTGGCCATAATGAAAGGATTGTAAGGAGGAGCTTCAACATTCACGATGTTGATCGGATTCTGCAGCTTGAAACTGAGACTGAACTCCACAGGTGCATAATAGGGCATCCCGATCTCGGTATTGATGAAATGCTCCTGCTGGGGAATCAGATCAAAGGCACTGTTAAACATCCGCATCACTGCTTCTGAGCCTTCTTCCATCGCAAACAAGCCAGGATGGCTGGCATTGATTGCATAGATATTGGAGCTGGCAAAGGGAACTTCGATGGCAAAACCATTGGCTTTGCGCGCTCCGATTGCTTTCAACCGGAACCGCATTTCTACTTTCTTGACCCGGTTAGCTGCCTGAGTGATCTGATTGTAGTTGTACTCAACTACCATGTCGTTAAAATCGTAATCGCCAACATTGGGCCAGAGATCCTCAAAGGCAAGGGTGCCCCAGGCATCAGACCCATAGGTATAGTTATTGAAAGCCAGTTCTGGATCAGTGGGATAGTCATCATAATAGTCGATGATCCCATCAGAATCTGTATCAGGTGATCCCGCAATAGGATAAATCCCGGTGAAATCCACGGCTTCGATTGGATTCACTGTAATAAAGAACACCAGATCATTGAAATCATCATCACTGCCGGAAGTACGATTCAGGTCTTCAAATCCGATCAGGAATCTTTGAAATTGACTATCAAAGACCATCACACTGTGCTGTTTATCGGCAGGATTGCCTTCGGGATTCAATTCGGGAGTGGAATAATAGACTTGGGCAGTTGTGCTGACATTGGTACCTGAACCACCAGGTGTGAAGCCATTGGATACCAGGAACCAGCCCAGAGTAGTGCCGCCTTCAAACTGACCAAGATAAACTGTATCCCCTGGGTTCAATTGCCCCCCATCACCCTGTAAAGATGCATTAGGTAGAATCAGGGTGCGGGTTCCGATCTCTGAAGTGGTTTGAGGAGCGTTGCCATTGGGATAGGTGTGGAAACCCAAGGAGTTTTTGTAGTTTGCTCCTTCGTGTACAAAGGTAATCCAAACTTGAGCAGCCTGGTCAATCTTAAGATTTTGCTGATTATCCGATTGTAAGTATTCCGGATGGCTTACATCCAGGGCAATATATTCTGGTAGAGAGGCATTGACCCGGCTGAGGAACTCTGCTTCCAAAGGCACATTGGTGCGCGGTGAAGGCAATCCCTGAGAATTGTAGCTAATCCCGGGAATAAAACTCCAGTCCTTACTGTCCGGAGCCTTATAAACACCCTTCTCTTCAGCAACGCTACCCCCAAAAGTGTAGGAAACCTGGTTGTTCACAATCGGTATCTCAATGGTGGACATATAGCCACGTGCCCAAATGCTGGCTACCCGGCTGGGCAGATTCAGTTTGGTTTCAAACTTACCTATATCATCGGTGGCACCTTTGGCAATTGGAGAGCTCAATGCTGAAGGAGCAGCGTCAAACAGCTCAAACACTACATGAGATACGGGTTCAGACCGGTTTGTAAGAACCTGTAAATCCACATTTATCAGACGACTTGCCTGCCAGTCAAAATCCGGAGAAATTGTAAGATCCTTGACTGGGACAAAAGCGTCGTCTTCCTTTTCAGCGCAGGCTGTCAGCAACAGCGCAAACACACTGACTATCATAATCAATATATATGTTCGTTTCATAATTCACCTCATTGGGAACTGATGTTTGAACATATAATAAGCGACCTGCGCTATCCGTCAAGGACTTTTTTTGAAAAAATGCAATTTTACTTAAGGTGTAGATGCCTCAAACCAGCCCTAAGCCCGCTAGATGCCTGATATCTAAGCTCTTTATACATAGCAGAATATTTTGCCCTGCGGTATTCCTTCTGCATGTTCTGGTTCAGGAATGAAGCCGGTAATTGCGGAAGTGCAATATTCTGCTCTGATGCCCATTGTAATAAACTCTGAACATAACCATACACTTTGAAGGCCTGCAGAGTCCAATGCTGCCAGGGTTTGGGATTCAAGCCAAAATGGATGCAGGCAGCGTCTGGATCTTTATCCATCAGGTATTCAGAGGTCATGGGAGCTGCACTCGAATAGGCAAAAAGGGAATTGATCACCGATTCATCAGTCATTGAATAGGCTATGCTATGAGAATTATAGACTCCGGTTGTATGCAGTGGGATCACTTTTTCCATCTGCTTTTGCCAGATATCAATAAAATCCAGATGTGAGCGGTTCAACACAAAACAATTGGTTTGATACACCCGCTCGATTCTGCTGTTCTGGAGATCTCCCACATCCTGTTGCCACTGCTCCCTTACTTTTCGTGGTATGCTCCCATAGCTGTCCCCATGGGAGTAGTAGTTCCGGTACACAGAGGCATTTTCTTCCTTGCCCCGTTGCCGGATCTGGATCGTATTGTCCGGACAAACAAAGAATCTTTCCAGATTGCCGCTAACTATGCAATCGGCATCCATCCAGACGATGATATCAGTTTCAGCAGTGGCAATAGCCCCAGGCTTCTGGGTGCAGATGCTGCGGCTGTCAGTTCGGGTGGTGGGAAAAACTTTGGTGCCTGGGATACTCTCCAAAAAACAAGTATCCTCCAATGACAGATCATAAGCTAAAACGTGGTAGGGGCAGATCATTCCCTGGTAACGCATGGATAGACCCAAAAGCAGCGCACCCCACAAAAAACTGTGGTCACACGCAGTAACTACGGTGTGCTGAGAGCAGAGATACTGTTCTGACGATGCACCCGCACTGCGCTCATGATGATTAGCCGTAGTTGAATCCTTTTTGATATCCACTATTCTCCCATGATAGTTGCGTTTACTGGCATATTATTATAGCAGCGGATAATGGTCAAGCATTTTTTCTCTTTCCGGATTCCACCTCATTAGTTGTGGTCACAATGCGGTTACCTTGCCCTTACTTTCGTAACCACATCGTAACGGCATCGTGAGCATAACAAATGGGGGTGAATCCTCAGTTGAACCCTTTACCCCAATCCCTGTTCCCTTCTTCAATGCTGAATCTCAGGATCGCTATCAGGCTTGGGAGTGCAATTTACATTGACAGCTTTACCATCTTTTACAAAGCTCCATTTAAGAAAGACTGACCCCCAAATTGAGGTATGAATATGAAAATGGAAGAACTGAATTACTATTACAATAAATTCAAGTTCGGTGAAGACATCTTTCATCAACTGATGCAGAGACGTGTACGGGATATACTTTTAGTTTCAACCTTTTATGATGCGTTTATCTTTGAACAGGATGGCAGGCTATCGGAGCAGATTTTTGGTGAGTATCGGCAATTGAATCTTTCCACCGCCCCCAGAATCACTTCCGTGCCCACCGGAGCGGAAGCACTGGAGAAGCTGAAGCATCATTCCTATGATCTGGTGATTACTATGATGCGGATTGGTGAAGTTGGCCCCTTTGAGCTGGCTCGAAAGGTCAAAAAGGATCACCCTGATCTGAAGGTGCTATTGTTGTTAAACGTTGCTTCAGATTATGTAATTTGGGAGAATCACGAGCAAGAACGCCAGTTTATTGATGATGTATTTCTCTGGAATGGAGATACGAAGCTGTTTCTGGCTATGGTCAAAAACGTTGAAGACGCAATGAACGTGCAGTTTGACAGCACTCACGGCTTAGTAAGGGTGATTCTCCTGGTGGAAGATAGCGTGCGCTATTATTCAATGTTTTTACCCTCTTTGTATTCCGTGATCATGAAGCAGACCCAAAAGCTGATTGAAGAAGAGGTCAGCGATATCAACAAGCACCTCCGCATGCGGATTCGTCCCAAAGTGCTGATGGCACACAGCTTTGAAGAAGCAGTATCACTATATGATAAATACCGGGATTACATGTTGTGTGTGATTTCTGATGTGCGTTATAAGGTTGGCAACGAGATGGATGCCCATGCTGGATTCAAGCTGATCAAGCATATACTATCCAAGAATCGGGATTTGCCGATGATCCTGCAATCTTCCGAGGATGAGAACGAGGCGATGGCTCAGGAATTGGGTGTACACTTTTTGAACAAGAGTTCAAAGCACCTCTTCAAAGATCTGCGAGAGTATATGGTATATAATCTTGGTTTTGGCAATTTCACCTTCCGTAGTCCGGAGGGTGACATCCTGGACGAAGCAGCCAATATCGCAGAGTTTGAAGATAAGATCATGAAGATCCCTGTGGATTCCCTGGAGTTTCACAGCCGCTTCAACCATTTTTCAAACTGGTTGATTGCCCATGGAGAGGTGCAGATTGCCAAAAAGATCCGCCCCATGAAGATTGAGGATTTTGATTCGCGGGACGAGTTGCGCCTCTTTATATATCAAATCTTCCGCACCGTGCGCATCGAAAAAAACCGGGGTAAGATCATTAATTTTGATGCGGTTTCTCTGGCTGAAATGAACCAAATTATCCGTCTCACAGAAGGTTCTCTGGGGGGAAAAGGACGGGGATTGGCATTTTTGAATGCTCTGCTTTGCACCATGAACTATGAGAAGAAGTTTGAGAATACCGCCATCTCGTTGCCCTCCACAGCAATCATTGGTACCAATGAGTTTGATCAGTTTGTCGAGCAGAATGGCATTATGGATCAAATCCAGGACAGAAGCGATGATGAGATTGATGAGATCTTCATTCAGGGTAAGCTTTCCGACGCTTTGATAAACAGATTAGAGATTTATCTGGATCATGTGGACTATCCAATTGCGGTCCGCTCTTCAAGTCTATTGGAGGATTCGCAGGCTCAACCGCTGGCAGGGGTATATCGCACCTTTATGTTGCCCAATAATCACAGTGACAAGATGCATCGGCTGCGCCAGCTCATGGATGCCATCAAGCTGGTATATGCTTCAGTCTATCTTTCTTATACCCGCAATTTTCTGGATGCATTGAACTTTAAGGCCGAGGAAGAAAAGATGGCGGTGATCATTCAGGAAACCGTTGGCAGCCTTAATGGCGATCACTATTACTATCCCCATATCTCCGGAGTTGCCCAGTCCTACAACTTCTACCCCACTTCGCATATGCAACATACAGATGGGATTTCCAATATCGCATTGGGACTGGGGAAATCCGTGGTGGAAGGTAAGCTGAACTATCGATTCTGTCCCAAGTATCCCGAGATTGACATCCTGCCTCAGGAAGAGATGATGCGCAATTCGCAGAAGGAGTTCTTTGCCCTCAACCTCTCAAGCAATGATTTTGATCTCACCAAAGGTGAAGAGATCACACTCTCCAGGCTGAAACTCAGTGATGCCGAAAAGCATGGTACACTGCGCTATCTGGCCTCAGTGTGGGATTATGAGAACTATCGCATTTCCGATAATCCGCAAGAAAAGGGGCTGAAAGTTCTCACCTTTGCCAGCATACTGAAATACCACTATTTCCCATTGGCAAAAATCGTGGAAGAGCTTCTGGAAATTGGTGAAATAGCCTTGGGTATCCCGGTAGAGATCGAGTTTGCCGTAAACCTGGATCAGGAAAAGAGCTTTGCCAACAAACCAACTTTTTATATCCTGCAGATTCGCCCATTGTCCATAAGCACAGATGCTTATCATATAGATCCCGGGAAGCTGAATAAGCAGAATTTGCTGATGTACACTGAACATGGCATGGGCAATGGCGTGATCGAAGAGCTGAAGGACGTGATCTATCTGGATCCCCAGTGCTTTGATAAAACCATGACTCATAAGATGCAGGAAGAGATTGAGCGCTTCAATGAGTATATGGGCAAACAGGGTAAAAGCTATATCCTGATCGGCCCTGGAAGGTGGGGTTCCAGAGATAGATTTTTGGGAATCCCAGTGCGCTGGCCCCAGATCAATCACGCCAAGGTAATTCTGGAAACGGGGCTGCGGGATTTCATTGTGGAAGCCAGTCAGGGCACTCACTTTTTCCACAATCTGGTAGCCATGAACGTTGGCTATTTCACCATTCCCTATGCCTCCAAAACGGATTATGTGGATTTGGAATGGCTTATGTCTCAGGAAGTGAAGCAACGTGGAGAATACTTCGTGCATGTAGAATTTGACCATCCTCTTTTAGTGAGGATGGATGGCAAAACTGGCTTGGCTGTGATTCATAAATAGGCTTTCCCAAGATGGATCAGGTCTCGGATAGAAAATCATTGACAGATTCAAGCCCTAAGTTTTGATTCGGGGTTGAAATGATTTCCCGGGAGGAATGAATGAACTATGACAGCCATGCCATGAGTGCAGCCGAGACAATCTTTGCGCTCAGAGAGCGGGTCAAGGAACTTACCTGCCTGTACAGGATTACTGATTTGGCAAACAGGACTGATCTTGCTTTTGAGGACTTTATGAAGCAGGTCTTGAACATCATTCCCCGCTCCATGCAATACCCCTCTGCAACTGGATGTAGAATCCAGATTGATGGCAAGAACTATGACTCCCCAAATCTGGAGTTTGGCAATGAACACATTGTGGTGGATATATCAGCCAATCAACAGCTTAGGGGAACCATCCAGGTTTACTATCAGGATAGTGCCAATGTGGAGTTCCTTCACGAAGAAACATTGTTACTCAAAGGCGTCGCTCAGCAGTTGGCTCTGGTATTGGAGCGAAAGGGAATTGAAGATAGCAATCAAAAACTTCAGGAGCAGCTCCGGCATGCCGACCGCCTGGCCACAATTGGTCAGCTCTCTGCGGGGATTGCTCACGAGATAAACGAGCCGCTATCGGCAATTCTTGGCTTTGGTCAACTTTTGAAAAGCGATTATCAGCTTCCTGAGGCTGCTGAAAAGGATGTGCAAAAGATCATTGCCTCCGCCCTGCATGCCCGGGAAGTTGTACGCAAACTCATGCTCTTCTCCCGCCAGGTGCCTCCCAAAATGAAAGACGTAAATCTCAACAAGCTAATTGAAGAGGGCTTTTACTTCCTGGAAAACCGCTGCCAGAAACAGTCCATCACCATCGTAAAGGAGCTCCAGGAAGCTTTGCCCGATATCGTCGCCGACGCATCACAGATGCATCAGGTGCTGGTCAACCTTTCAGTTAACGCGATGCAAGCAATGCCGGAAGGTGGCACTTTAACAATCCGAACTTCCTGTAGTGGCGATACAATCGAGATGCAGGTTGCAGACACTGGAATCGGGATGGATAGAGATTTGGTGCAGAAGATCTTTATTCCCTTCTTCACCACCAAGGATGTGGATCAGGGTACCGGGCTTGGATTACCAGTTGTGCATGGCATCATCAGCTCACATCATGGAGCCATCAAAGTGGAAAGCGAACCTGGCCAGGGAACCACATTTCGCATATTCCTGAAGGTAAACAATGACTGATAAAGAGATACACATCCTGATCGTGGAGAACAATCCCGATACTCTGGAAATGCTGCAACGCAAGGTACAAAGCCAGAGACACATAGTCTTTTGTGCTAGTGACGTCCCGCATGCCATCACCATGGTTGAACAGAACAAGATCGATATCATCCTCACTGATTACAAGATGCCCAAACTCAGCGGATTAGATCTGATCCGTCACATCAATGCTCACCATCCTGTAATTAAACTGATAATGATCACTGGATACCCTACTATTGAAGGTGCTGTTGAAGCCGTGAAAGTGGGGGCACAAAGCTATATCACCAAACCTTTTACTGATGATGAGCTGTTCTCCGCCATCAATGAAGCCATTAAAAGCATTGAGCTGAGTGTGGCAAACAAGCCCAAGCTTAATGTAGAATTGGGAAAATATGGCCTCGTTGGAAACAGCAAGAGCATGCAGAAACTGTATCATATCATTGATAAGAGTTCCTCCAATCAGGCTACCGTGCTAATCCAGGGTGAGAGTGGTACTGGTAAGGAGCTTGTAGCCCGCGCCATTCACTACAATAGTAAATACCACCAGGCTCCATTTGTTCCAATCAATTGCGGGGCAATCCCGGAAAGCCTTTTGGAATCAGAACTCTTCGGCTATACCAAAGGCTCTTTTACTGGAGCCAATACCAGCCGGGCTGGATATTTTATCACTGCCGATGGGGGCACCATTTTCCTGGACGAGATCTCCGAGACCTCGCTTTCCATGCAGGTTAAATTACTCCGCGTACTTCAGGATAAACAGGTAATGATGATCGGTTCCAATAAAGCACGTAAGGTGAATGTGCGCATCATTGCTGCCACCAACAAGGATTTGGCCGTATGCATAAAACAGGGTACGTTTCGGGAAGACCTCTATTACAGACTTAATGTGGTTCCCATTATGGTTCCGCCCTTGCGCGAACATAGCGAAGATATTCCTGGATTGGTGCAACACTTCCTCACCAAATATGCCCGGGAACTGGGACAGAGCATTCCCAGAATATCGGAAAACGCTCTCAAACGGCTTATGCAGCATCCCTGGCAAGGTAACATCAGAGAGCTGGAAAACCTCATATACCAACTGGTGCTGATGCGTGAGACCAATGACATTCGTAGTGCAGATCTGCCAGATTATCTGAAATACACCATTGAATCTGCCATTGATTACGATCGTACTCTTGCTCAGGTGGAAGCGGATTATATCCGGGATATCCTGAAACTGACGGGAGGCAACAAGGCTCTGACCGCCCGTAGACTGGGTATTGATCGTAAGACTCTGTACAATAAACTGGATAGGTTGCGGCTTCAGTAGTGCGAGATTGGTTGACAGGTTGACAGGTTTTCAGTTTTTCAAGTTTTCAGGTTTTCGAGTAGCGTGGCCTCACTCAATTCTCAATTCTCAATTCTCAATTCTCAATTGCGCAAAAGGCGTTAGCGATGGCGGCGACCTACTCTCCCACACAG
>JALNYD010000139.1 GCA_023230025.1 Candidatus Cloacimonadota bacterium
TAGTATATGAGGAGTAATTCTATGATATCAGTAGAATACTTGTTGGTTGCGTTCACGGATTTGACCCTGACCGCCTTTGACATACCCAAATTGCGAGGTTATTTTTCACGCAAATATGCTGATGAACATTGTAAATACCTATTTATCGGTTCCCAATGAATATCCATGATGTAACAAATGGAGGTATAGTGAATTACAACATTATCAGAAACCCATGGCTTTTTATGGTTTTCAAAGATTCCACCACCAGGCGATTAAGCATAATTGAAGCCTTGGAAAAAGCAAAACAAGCCCACCTTGCATATAGTAACCCCATGGACAGAGTGGCAGTTTTTAGATTTCTGTTGGCTGCAATGTACTGGTGTTGGAAAGAAACAGCTGTGCCCATTCAGGGAGACAGAATACCAAAAGAATGGGTAGATTATCTTGAGGGAAAAGCGGATTTATTTGAATTCTTGGGTGAGGGAAAACGATTTATGCAGAGAAGCGGATTGTCCAGGTTACGTCCCGCCAGTGAGCTTATCCACGAAATTCCTAAAGGTAACAATTTCTGGCATTTTTACCATATAAGAGACTATACAGCGGGCATTTGCACACATTGCATGGTATCCGGCACACTAAGACTACCATTATTCTTTGTTAGCGGACGCCCCAATTTAAAATCGGGCATCAACGGATCACCCCCTATTTATGCAATAAGATGGGGGAAAAATCTATGGGATACCATTTGCTTGAATTGGCAACCCAGAGAAGATTTGGGAGAACCTATTTGGGTGGAACCTTATCGATACAAGCCAGAGGAAAAAGTCCCACTATTAAGTGGCATGACTGTCCCGGCAAGACTGCTTTACATCGATGATCCAATATTGGACGATCGCCCATGCTGCGTTTGCGGAGAGCGACCTGGATCTTTGCACTACACATGCAAGTTTGAAGCTGCCGGAACTTTGGAGAACCCAAATTGGAGAGATCCTTTTGAGATTAGATCCGCTGAAAAAACAACAAAAGCATCAGACATCACCGGTACCAAGAAACTGAAATATGATGTGAAAACACATCGTTTGCTGCCTCACATAATGGATTCAATGAACGTAAAGCCCGGTGACAGGATATTACTTGTAGGCTTTGCTGTGGACAAGGCAAAATACGTTGATATCTGGGAACGCGTCATCAGAGTTCCCAAAGAAAAAATTGCGGAAGATAGTATTGAACTCTTGAGTAATTTACATAAATCAATCAAGCAAACTGCTTCAAATACTTATCTTCCGAATAGAAAAGCCAGAAAAGATAGGGCGAAAAAGCTGAAAGAATCTCTGCAAAATGATCTTTTGCCTGATGCTGAGTCTAAAGTAGATAAACTCATGAAAGAATATCTGGCAGGAGAGCTTACATTTGATGCCATAGCGTCCGTTTATTCCAAATACACAAGAACAGCCGCCAGGATGCTTGTAACAGGTATCAGCTCAAAGCAGATCAGTGATAGAAATCTAATCGCATATTCATTGCCAAAGGCAATTACAGAAAATGATTCCGGGAAAAAACAGTGAGGTGATAACGATGAATATAATGACAGTAAGATACATAGACAATTTATCAAATCTTAAAAGTGGTGAGATCTCAATCCTGCGAACCATGAGACACAAGGACCTTGATGAAGATCTGGACGGCTTCGACTTGTTCACCGGAATCTGGTGGCCGCTTAGAGAAAAGAATCAACGAGCACCTCAACGAGAAACTGCCTGGCTTATAGCCAAACTGTATGCTTGCTATCCTCTGCCCCAGGTAAATGAATCATTTATGCCTGTGTTATTGGGTATGCTCGCTCAATATAATGATGTTCTGGCAAAGCAGATTACAAAATTGAACGATACAATAGTTTCAACTCCTGTACCCATGCTGGAGCTACCCTTGGGACAAGCTATCAGAAAGATACAGAAGAAGTTTACCGGATTAGATTGGGTTAGTCTTACCGACACCCTTTCCCGGTGGGGATACAATAAGCAAAGAGAAGTTTGGGTACAAGCTTTTAATTCAGCAAAATATTCAAGAGAGGTAGAAAAATGATCAATTCTTTGATTGAAATCCACATGATCCAGAATCACTGTCCGGCCAATTTGAACCGAGATGATCTGGGAGCTCCTAAATCCTGCTATTTTGGTGGAGTTTTACGCTCCAGAATTTCCAGCCAGTGTATCAAACGCAGCATTCGTCTGTCTGATGATTTTAAGGACGTCCTGGGAGGAATTCGTACACGCAGACTTGCCGAGTTGATACAAAAATCGGTTACGGGCAAAGAAGTTAAGAAAAAAGCTAAAGATGTATTGAGTAAATTGGGAATAAAATCCGGAACCGCTGGTGCAGGTACGGATATGCTGGTATATACCACAGAAGAAGCCATAGCTCAAATGGCAGCACTAATCAAAAATGAAGACATGAGTGTGGATGATCTGATAGAGCCTATAGCGTCAATAATTTCTACGCAAACACAAGTGCCGGATATGGCACTGTGTGGACGTATGCTAGAGACCGGTGAGATCAGAAATACAACTGTAGAAGCCGCTCTCCAGGTGGCACATGCAATTTCTACGCATGAATCCCGACCTGAGATAGATTACTATGTAGCAGTGGATGATGTACCGGGAGAAGATGCGGGAGCAGGTTATCTGGATGAGGCTATGTATGCTTCGTCTTGTTTCTACAAGTACTTTTCCATCGATTGCGGACAGCTTCTCCATAATCTGGGAGGCAAAGAAGATCTTGCCGCGAAAACCATCGGCGCTTTCCTCCTCAGTGCTGCCAGAACCAATCCCAGCGGGAAACAGAACAGTTATGCCGCACACAATTATCCAGAAGGGATATTGGTAGAGATCAAGCAAAGGCCTTTCAACTATAGCAACGCCTTTATCGAACCGGTTGAATATGTAAAGGGTGCGGACATCATCAGCAGCAGCATCGGAAAATTATCAGTATACCTTCACGACATCAGCATTGGTTACTATTCCCATGATTCCGACCGAGCGATGTTCTGGTTCTCTCCGAATAAAAGACATCCCCTGGATGCTCTGACAGAAGGAAAGGACTACACACACATAGGTGTGTTGGAAGAACTTGTGTCCGCTATAATTTCTTCAACAGGCCATAATTGGGATGATGTAAAAAACATCAAAGCTTACGGAGAATAGCATTATGGAATCCAACACGCTCTTTCTCCGGCTGGAAGGTCACTTGCAGGCCTGGGGAAGCCATGAGTCCAAGTTAGCAATAAGAAGGACGCAAGGATTTCCTTCCAAATCCGCCATAGCTGGAATACTCTGTGCAGCTTTGGGAATTCCCAGAGAAAATTGTTCCCAGAAATGGCTTCCCACTATTGCTATGATGAAAATGGGAGTAAGAATAGATCGGCCGGGCATTAGGTGGTGGGACTATCATACTGTAGGGGCAGGTCAAAATATGCCGATCGCCGATTACCCCGCCGAGAAATTGGAGAACATCTCGAAGCCCCTCACAGAAAATGAAGCAAATATGGTCCGCAAAGTAAAGCCAGTAACTATGCTTACTCGCCGAGAATACCTAAGCGACGCCAGTTTTCTGGTTGCCTTGCAGGGACCTGCAGAAATCATCAAAGACTTGCAACAGGCTATAGAATCTCCGAAATGGCAGCTTTTTTTGGGCCGCAAAAATTGCCCGCCATCCCGTCCCATAGCTGAACATGGCACAGGCTATTTTGAAAGTACCGTGCAAGCTCTGGCATCGCTACCTATAGCTAAAGGCCAATCATATGACGACGATGACATTGTTTTGTGGCTGGATTGGGAGCCCAATGACCACGATGAGGATATCCCGGATAGTGTTGAACAATTTTACGATGTCCCCGTCAGCTTCTCACCCCATGTGTACAAACCGCGTTATGTGTACCCGATTTCTATACCGGCTACTTCATTTATGGAAGACACAACGCCATATCCCCAAAGAAAGTGGAGACCCGAACGGCCAAGAGCGAACTATCAGAACAGTGAGTATAAACAGAAAAGAGCCCAGAGGTTGATCTTTGATCATGGTTTATGCGTGTTTTGCAAATCCCCTGCCACAACTGTTCAACACATCAGTTATGCTCACGCCGGAGGCGACGAATCTTTGGACGAACTCCGATCTATGTGCCGTTTGTGTCATGATGCTGCAACTATGTTGGAATATGGCGCGAAAATGGGTATGTATCGCATTGATCCCTGCGACCCCGGTTGGAGGGAAGCGCTACTTGCAAAACGAAGGAAAATTGTGCAATTCAGATCCAGAGAGAAGCGAGCAGAAATAATGCAAAGAAAAGCCAGGGAGGAATAGTGTATTTGTCTTATCTTCTAATTGATACTGGGGGAAATCCTGATCGCCCTCGTCCCGGAAGAAATTGGTTATCAAATATATACAACGTTCATAGAAGGCTTTCAATGGCATTTCCAAAATACGAAGCCAAAAGAAAGGATCCCCATAATATCCGTCCCTTCTCCCCAGAAGGAATACAACCAAGATCATTTCTGTTTCGCATAGATCCGAAGATCGGAGAAAACTCTCAAAGAGCCATGATAATCGTTCAATCGCTTCTTGAGCCGGATTGGGAATACTGTTTTAATAATGCCCCGGATTTTTTGGCCGCAGCTCCGGAAATGAAGATCTATAATCCAGAATTTCACGTTGACATGCAGCTTTGTTTTCGCATTTTGATAAATCCCAGCATAAAAAGCGCAGTGCACAAATCTACGACACCCAAGAATGGTGAGAAAAGCAAACAAGGTAAAAGAATATCTTTGACATGGGATGAAAATTCTAGTCCGGAGGAAGCTATATCCGATTGGTTCAAATCCAAAACTCAAAATAATGGATTCAAGATAAACGAAATACATTTACGACGTTTGAACTGGGTTAGTGGCACAAAATTGATACCTGAGCTAGATACAGATACGCAAACCGACTTACACTATCATCGTTTACGCTTTCGAGCAGCATTGCTGGAGGGAAAATTATGTGTGAAAGAAGTGCCTCTCTTTAATACTTGTCTGGAAAAAGGAATAGGGAGCGGAAAGAGCATGGGCTTTGGCTTGCTATCAGTTGTTCCCGTATCTGAATAATATGGCTGCTTCGAATCTGCATCAGATACCCAAAATAAGCGATCGATTCTCTTATCTATATATTGAGCATGCAAAGATCGATAAAGAGGATCAAGCAATTGCCATTCATAACGCATTTGGGAAAACACCGGTTCCATGCGCAGGATTGACTATGCTGATGCTGGGACCCGGTGTTTCGATAACCCATGCCGCCATAATGGTATTGGCCGATTGTGGTTGCTTGATTGCCTGGACAGGTGAATTTGGGGTGCGTTTCTATGCTTCCGGCACAGGAATAACAAGAAGCTCCGCCAATATTATGAAACAAGCGTCATATTGGGCAAACGATCATTTGCACCTGAAAGTAGTAAGAGCCATGTATGCAATGCGTTTCCCAGAAAAACTTGATCCCGGACTTACTCTTCATCAGATAAGAGGTCACGAAGGAGTAAGAGTAAGAGACAGTTATGCCAGATTGTCAAAAGAATACAATGTGCATATGGAAAAGAGGAATTATGACCGCAGTAAATGGGCAAAGCAAGATCCCATCAATAAAGCCCTCTCGGTCGCTAACTCGTGTCTGTATGGAATTTGCCACGCGGCCATCGTGGCAGCAGGATACTCTCCCGCATTAGGATTTGTCCACACGGGGAAGCAACTATCGTTTGTTTATGATATTGCAGATCTATACAAGATGGAAACCTCCGTGGTTGCCGCTTTTAAGACCGTGGCAAGTGGCATCAATGAGCTTGAGAAAAGAACAAGGATGGCATGCCGCGATGAATTTTATGCTTTAGGACTGTTGAAAAGGATCGTACGAGATATTCATAATCTCTTTGACATAGAGGACCCACTTACCGCAGATATTGATGATTATGCCAGTGATCAAGCTCAACCGGGCGGATTGTGGGAACCTGGAAGCAAGGAGGCCGAGGGCGGCTTTCAATATGGCATTGAAGAGGATAGACAAGAAGGTTCATGATGATAGTTCTTGTAATGGAAAACGTTCCCCCGGGCTTAAAAGGAGAACTAACTCGATGGCTCATGGAGATTAAAAGCGGTGTGTTTGTGGGACAAGTATCAGCCAGAGTAAGGGATATGCTGTGGAATAAAGTCCGGGAAAAATCCCAAGGCGGTCCCTGCACGTTGTTGATACAATCAAAATGTGAACAAGGTTTTGAAATTGATTTTTGGGGAAGCCCTACCAGAGTTCCAACCAATTGGGAGGGACTTCAGCTGATGACAAAGCCCGATAAGCCTTAATTTACCATGTGTATTCCCCACGCATGTGGGGGTGAACCGGCGATACGGGATCGCGGATATTCGATCACCGGGTATTCCCCACGCATGTGGGGGTGAACCGCTGCGGGTGTTCCTGGCAGAAGGAAAAAAGAGGTATTCCCCACGCATGTGGGGGTGAACCGAAAACCTTGGCGCAGAAAGTCTTTGGCGGGCTGTATTCCCCACGCATGTGGGGGTGAACCGCAAGAAAACCGAAACCCTGAACCTATGGAAAGGTATTCCCCACGCATGTGGGGGTGAACCGCACCACGAAGACTTGATCTTTGCATGCGCACAGTATTCCCCACGCATGTGGGGGTGAACCGGTAGATATTGGGTCTAACCTGGTATATGCCAGGTATTCCCCACGCATGTGGGGGTGAACCGCAAACTATATCCGGGTGCCCGGCTTCGGTGCAGTATTCCCCACGCATGTGGGGGTGAACCGATATTCACTACACGGAACGACCACACCGGATCGTATTCCCCACGCATGTGGGGGTGAACCGCCAGTCGGCTAACGCCGCATAAATTCCGATCATTGGGTGCTTTTTTAAATTATCCATATTTTTTATCAATTGTATGAACTCGCATTTTCACGTCATGATGA
>JALNYD010000140.1 GCA_023230025.1 Candidatus Cloacimonadota bacterium
AGTCTCACGATAAAGCTCTTCCAGCCGATAACCTTCATGGATCATCAGGGTGGCATCCCCTCCATCATCCACGATCATGTCCGGAGCTGCATCAGGCCAGTTCAGAGCAGCAAAAGTGCAGTCCCAATATTCTTGCAGGCTTTCACCTTTCCAGGCAAATACCGGGATCCCCGCTTCCACCATTGCGGCGGCAGCATGATCCTGAGTGCTGAAGATATTGCAGCTTGCCCAACGCAGTTTTGCGCCGAGTTCTACCAGGGTTTCCATCAACACAGCGGTCTGTATGGTCATATGCAAGCTACCTGTAATATGAGCTCCAGACAGGGGTTTATCCTGGCTATAACGATCTCGAAGTGCGATCAGGCCGGGCATTTCCAGTTCGGCCAGGGCGATTTCCTTGCGTCCAAAAGAAGCAAGCTTGATATCAGCAATCTTGTATTCCATTGTAACCTCGTTATCTAAAGAAAACCTGAGCGCGATCCTTGATGAATCGCGCCCAATCTATTGATTAATAATGCTTATCTGCGGTTTCGGTCGCGGGAACCGCTGCCACCGCGGAAATCACGGTCACGACGGGGTGGACGATCATCACGGCGAGGAGCAGCAGGGCGTGCCGGAGCATTGGGATCCGGTTCGGGATTGCCTTCAACACCTTTCATGGTGAGAGATAGCTTTCCTTTTTCCATGCCCAGGGCTTTCACGTGCACGATGTCGCCAAGTTTTACCATATCTTCGGGATGGCCAATGCGGGAAGTGTGCATCTGGGAAACGTGCACCATCCCTTCTTTGGCTCCACCGAGGATCTTCACAAAAACTCCGTAAGGCTCAATGCGGGTAACTGGTCCTTCAAATTCCTCACCGGGTTGTGGGTCGATGGCGATTCCGGTGATGATGGCCTTTGCCTTATCGATGCTGTCCTTATCCGGAGATAGGATGCGTACCGTTCCGTCATCCTGGATATCGATGGATACCTGGCAGCTTTCGATGATGGATTTGATCATCTTGCCTGATGGTCCAATGATTTCGCCGATCTTGTCGGTGGGAACCTTGAAGCTTTCGATTCTTGGTGCGGTGGGTGAGAGCTCAGCTCTGGGTTCGGCAATGCATTCCTGCATCAGATCCAGGATCTCGAAACGGGCTTTCTTGGCTTTTTCCAAAGCTATGCGCATGATGTCTTTGGTGATGCCTTCGATCTTGATATCCATCTGCATGGCGGTGATCCCTTCCCGGGTTCCGGCACACTTGAAATCCATATCGCCAAGGTGGTCTTCCAGTCCCATAATATCAGTCAGAACCACATATTTATCGCCTTCCATGATCAGACCATTGGCGATTCCGGCAACCGGAGCTTTAATTGGTACACCAGCAGCCATCATGGCCAGACAGCCGCTACAGATTGAGGCTTGAGAGGAGGAACCGTTTGATTCCAGTGTATCGGCTACGATACGCAGAGTGTATGGGAAGGCTTCAGCACTGGGAAGGACCGCTGTTAATGCACGCTCTGCCAGATTGCCATGTCCCAGTTCTCTGCGACCGGTGGGTCCCATCCGTCCTGCTTCGCCAACGCTGAAGGGTGGGAAGTTATAATGCAGGAAGAATCTCTTTTTATATTCTTCTTCCAGAGTGTCGATAATCTGTTCGTCACTGCCACCGCCCAGGGTAACAGTGCCCAGGGATTGAGTTTCACCGCGGGTAAAGAGGGCTGAGCCATGCACACGGGGAAGCACGTCGATTTCGCAGGTGATGTCGCGAATCTCATCCAGACCACGTCCGTCAACGCGGAAGTGTTTATCCAGAATCGAGGCGCGCACATAACGGCGGATCAGTTCGTGGAAAGCTTCCTTGTACACTTTTTCATTTTCGGCATAGAGGTCTTCGCCATCTGCTTCCAGGTGTTTTTCCAGCATTTCTGCTTCTACGGCATCAAAGGCATCCTGGCGTTCCTGCTTGCCCAGAATTGTGGCAGAATCGGCAATTTTCTGGCCATAATTCTGTTCCATCTCACTGAGGATATTCTCCGGAATGCCAACCAGAACTACTTCCACCTTTTCTTTGCCGCAAGCCTTGATGATATCATCCTGCATGACGCAAAGCTGCTTGATTGCTTCATGGCCAAAATAGACCGCATCCAGCATTTCCTCTTCAGTCAGTTCCGAAGCGGCAGATTCGATCATCACTACAGAAGTTGCACTTCCGGCTACGGTGAGATTCAGGCGGGATACTTCTTTGATTTCCTTGATTAGGGGATTGATTACGAAGTTGCCATCAATATAACCCACGGTGAGTCCGGCAACGGGGCCGTGGAAGGGGATATCAGAAATGCTGAGGGCCAGTGAGGCTCCCAATAATCCCAGGTTGGCAGGATCGTTTTCACCATCATAGGCCAATACGTTTACTACTACATGAACTTGATTGCGGAATCCTTCCGGGAATAAGGGACGGATGGAGCGATCAATCACGCGGGCTTGCAATGTAGCATCGGTGGAGGGCTTGGCTTCACGTTTGAAGAATCCTCCCGGGATCTTGCCAGCAGCATACATTTTTTCGATAAAATCCACTGTGAGAGGGAAGAAATCCTGATTCTCAGAGGCTTCCTTGCTCATTGTGGCTGTAACTAATACGGCAGTTTCACCATATTGTAAGTAGATAGAACCGTTGGCCTGTTTGGCCATCTTTCCGGTTTCGGCGATCAGGGTGCGACCATTGAACTCGATCTCCCTGCGAGTAATGTTGAAGTTATGCATTTATTCTCCTTGCATTAGAACCGGGGAGAATGAGCAATAGGCGAAGCGCTTCGTACGATCAAGCCCTTGGCTTATTGCTGAAACTCCCTGGTTAAGGTTGGTTTTGCTTAAAATAGAGAAAAGTGGAGCCCTGCATTGCGCCGGCATCCACTTTCCATTACTACTAATATCTTGGCTGAGTAAATTACTTTCTGATGCCAAGCGCTTTGATGATCTCGCGGTAACGATTGATATCCTTACGTTTGAGATAATCAAGTAGGCGCCTGCGCTGCCCGATCAGCTTCAGCAGTCCCCGGCGCGTGGAAAAATCTTTCGCATGCACTTTGAGGTGTTCAGTAATATCTTTGATGCGCTTGGTGAGCATCGCGATCTGAACTTCAGGGGAACCGGTGTCTGATTCATGGAGTTTAAACTCTGCCATGATAGCCGTTTTGGCCTCAGGTGTTAAAGGCATTCATCCTCCCAGATGATCTGTGTTGTCCAGGCTCTAGCCTGATGTGTGGCAGATATCTGCCGTTCATTGATACCAGCTTTTTCAGCATAGTGTTTCTGTCCAGCTTTTTCGTGGAAACAGGATTGGGCTGCTTCCCAAGCTGGCTCACATCATTGATTGAACCCATGCACAAATGCGTCCTGGAATGATCTTGCGCTTTTTTAACTTCTCAGAGCATGAACAATCAGAATCTTCTCTTGCTAATGGATTTACACATATCCTGGAACTGCCGATTGCTCTTGAGAGACTTTGTGGATATCTGGTTACCGGTAATCAAGGTTTTGGCGTGTGCAGCAATATCGAACAGGGTATAAACCTGCTCATCAAAACTGGTTTCACTATTGAAGTTCCACATATTGCACAGCAACACAAAACTGTAATCCGTGAGCGGGTCATAAAAGGTCAAAGTCAAGAATCCTGCAATTGCTCCCGTATGACCATAGCCAAATCCTTCCATATAGCTTGTTCCCAAACCATAGTCCTGATCCGGATAGGAGGATTGCCGCATTTCCAGCACAGTGTCCATGCTCAAACCCGCAGTTCCTTTTTGCCATTTTGTAATCCAGGAAAGCAGATCTTCGCTGTCTGTTACCAGATTGCCCTGTGCTACTTCATGTGACATGTTGTAGAGATCTGTGCTAAGTGGTGCCGAATCCAGCATAACCCAAGAGGGTATTCTTGGTTCCGGTAGAGAATGTGCAGAATCCAGCGGGAAAGTGATGTTATCAAGACCATTTGGCAGGCACAACATGCTGGAAAAGTAATCTTCGATTGACATGCCGCTTACCCTCTCGATTATCTTGCCCAGGAGCATATATCCGGTATTGGTATAGCTGTATTCTGCGCCGGGCTTATGATGGATCAATTGATGCTGAGCTATCACCGAGATTATTTCATCGATGCTGAATTGATGGCTCGGATCCTGCCCCAATACATAGTCCAGCCAGTTCATCCCAGCATATACTGCGGATACGGAATCTGGAATATTAAAGTTCACGAGATCAAACACTCCTGCACGGTGTTCCAGTAAACTCCGGATCGTAATCTGATCCTTAAAGGGGATGGCAAAGTCCTGATTATCAGGGAGGTAGGGATTTGTAGTGCCGGGAATAGCAGCGGTAACGGGATCGTCAATACTGAGCTGATTGCTCTGATGTAATAGCATAATGGCCGAAGCTGTGAAAGTCTTGGTTACACTGGCTGCCCGGAACAAGGAATGCATGGAAGCGTGGTTGGGCATATTGGTTTTGCAGAAGAGTCTGTTATCACCGGACTGAGCATGAAAGAGGATACCTCCGGTTTCAATGCCGGCTTCATCAAGGTAATTCTGCCACATGCTATCTACCAGAGTGCGAACCTGTTCTTGCATCAGCTCAAGATCGCTTGGTTCGGTGCTGGATTTCTTGTTGCAGGCTGCGACGAAGATCAGGATAACAATCAAACAGAGGGGGAAGATTCTTTTCATAACTGCACTATTTCCTTTGGTATTCATGTGTTTCCCTACTAAACTCTAGTTAACAAAAACTGGTGGAGGTGGCGGGGATCGAACCCGCGTCCAAAGAACAGCGCCATAGAGAATCTACATGCTTAGTTGTCTTTAAATCTCAAGCTAATGGGTGGAAGACAATCAGACCCCAAAAGCTCCAGCCGATAGTCTTAGCGCTGATTTACCGGCGATCAATCAGCGAGCAGCCATACTGTTTCGACGCCTGATCTCATCCCGATGGCACGGATGAGGCAGACGTTAGCGCGATTAAGCAGCTAAGAGTAAGTTATCGTTTGCAATTAATTTTGCGGTGCTACTTTTTGACGGAGTGGATAGCATCTCCGGCATGCATCTCTACCACACCAATTCCCTGTCGAAACCACTTCACCCCCAATCAATAAGGGCATGGTGATGATTCTTCAAGATATTGATAATCAACCCACTATATGCCTGTGAAAGAACTATTGGACAAACTAAGCTACACGCTGTTTCAGTCAAGGACTAATTTCGTGGGTAGTTTGAAATGACATACGCAATCCCAATATGGATTTCGCAAGGTAGCATTTAGGGCTTTGGATTTGTACCTGTTCAGCATCATTAGCATTCGATCTGTTTTTAATACATCTGAAACAAATATTGACACTGAATAGTACTTGACAGCAGAATGCTTACGCCAGATCCTGCTACCATCATTGATGCATGGGGCTGGAGCCTGATGGATTCAGGCTTGTTCCCAAAAAAGGGGGAGACGCCATGGTCTCAGAATATTGGCAAGATGATTATTGTGTACAGAAGGTAGTGAAAACTCCGGATGCAGGGAAGAATAGTATTGAAGCTCTTGTGGATGGGAGTTGGCAGTCTTTTCCGTTGGTAGATTTTCCTCCAGCCTTTTGGGAGTGGAACAAATCTGGCCGCCGGGAGTATATCTCAATCATTCAGGAAATGCAGGAACATGGAAGGGGAAACTCTCGTAAGCTACAGTTATCGGGACCGCACAATGGTGTTGTAGCCAGCTATGGTGCTGCCAGAAGTGATTCAGGATTTGCCCTCAATAACGCCATTAAGGGGATGGGCTTTTTGCCCAAGGCAGCCTTGCTCCCAGACCTGATTGGACGTCTTCAGGATAGCCTTGATGCTCCCGTTATGCATAAACTGGAAGTGCTGGATAGTATGTATCGGGATGCTATGGACATCTTTGAAGCAGATAGGATGGTATCTCTCGAGCTTTATGCCAAACCCGGCTATGAAACTCAAACCTTCATCAATCAAATGCTTAATCCCATATCGGTGATAGTATGGATGGATATCCCAACTTTCAAGGTTAAATCTATTGTACGCCTGTTGCATCCGGATGATCCGGGTCTATCTGAATATGAACAGCAGGTTACGCACTACGTGAACTTGATTCACAGCTATTTTCACGGCAAGTTTCCCCGAGACTATATAGCTTCGGTATATTACAACGTCGAGATCTACAACAGCAGCCCTGGCTCTACTGAGGGCAGGGGCAGCAGAATCTGAGTTTAGCCCCTCCCAGCTTGGGCATTTGACATACCAGCCAGTGAAAGGAGATCAAGCATGGATGACAAGAAGAAAAAGAAGCTTACCACGGTTGCCGGTGCACCGGTACCCAACAACAACGATATTCTTACTGCCGGCAAAAGAGGCCCGCTTCTGATGCAGGACGTATGGTTAGTTGAAAAACTGGCACATTTTGATCGTGAAGTAATCCCTGAACGGCGTATGCATGCCAAAGGATCAGGGGCTTTTGGTACTTTTACCGTTACTCATGACATCACTAAATACACCAAAGCAAAGATATTCTCCGAGATCGGAAAGAAGACAGAGTGTTTTGTCCGCTTCTCCACTGTGGCTGGAGAACGTGGCGCTGCTGACGCTGAGCGGGACATCCGCGGTTTTGCCATTAAACTCTATACCGAAGAGGGGAACTGGGACATCGTTGGCAACAACACTCCGGTGTTCTTTTTCCGTGATCCCTTGCGGTTCCCGGGTTTGAACCATGCCGTGAAGCGAGACCCCAAGACCAATCTGCGTAGTGCAACCAACAACTGGGACTTCTGGAGTTCTCTGCCGGAAGCTATTCACCAGGTTACCATCACTATGAGCGACCGCGGGATTCCGTTATCCTACCGGCACATGAATGGTTATGGCTGCCATACTTTTGCCATGTATAACAAAGATAATCATCGGGTTTGGGTGAAGTTCCATTTCAAAACCCAACAGGGAATCAA
>JALNYD010000141.1 GCA_023230025.1 Candidatus Cloacimonadota bacterium
TAGCACAAAATACGGATGGAATGATTATCAAGATCGCAGCCAGTATCGCCAGGACCTCATCTCCAGGCAAAACATGCTGCAACTCTATGAATTGGAAGCGCTGTCTGTGCAGGAGAACTTGCTTAAAAGCGCAGTAGTGCCGGGCTGGGGCCAGTTTGCCACCAAGCGCAGCACAAAGGCTACGGTTATCCTGGGTCTGGAACTGGTTTCTGTAATGGGCTCAATGTATTTTTACGACAAGGCAATGACCAATCATCGCCTATATCAATCCGCCACTCAGATTGATGACATAAACCATTATTACGGTAAAGCGCAAACTCCCTATCAATACTCTCTGATGATGCTGGGTTTTGGAGCAATCGTCTGGGGATATAATCTCTATGACGTTGTGGTATCCACAAACGAGTATAACACTGATTTATGGCAGGATATCATGCAGCGCCGCAGCACTTCCCCATTACAGCTTACTCCTTCTGGGCTGGAACTGCGGTTTTAGGAGATTTCTATGAAATATGTGATATTGATCCTTGTGGCTCTAAACCTGGTGGCTTGTGGAGTGAAGAGAGACAATCCCCTGGATCCTAACAGCCATTCTGAGATTGTTGTACCCGGAGATGTCGCTGGTCTTGCTGGAGAAGCTTTTGGCAGCGGAAGCAATCCCCGCTACGTGCGACTGGAATGGAACAGCAATAATCTCTATAACACTGATGGCTACTATGTTTATCGCAGTCTTGGCTACTATAATGCCTATGCTGTGATTGATACCGTTCTCCACGCTACTGGTACCACTATCCAAACCTACATACATAGCAGTGAAAATGACAACAGCGTTTCTCCTGGTGACTTTTGGTACAAAGTTTCTGCCTACAAAAGCTATTCCGGAGGAAATCTGGAAGGAAGGATGAGCATGCCTGTCTTTGTGAGGGTATCGAACTGAGGCAATGATCGATTATCTGCAAGAGCTGAATGATCAGCAGAGGGCTGTAGTTACCGATACTCAGAGTCCTATCCTGGTGCTGGCGGGAGCTGGCAGCGGGAAAACCCGGTGCATCATATATCGTGCTGCCTATTTGATTCGTGAGTTACGCATCCCACCCTGGAAAATCCTGATTGTTACCTTTACCAATAAGGCAGCCGGTGAGTTGCAGGAGCGCTTGGAGAAGCTCTTGAACATCCCGATGCGATCACTGTGGGTGGGCACTTTTCACTCCATCTGCCTGCGGATTCTGCGCTATGAATCCGCCGCCTTGCCCTATAATGCCAATTTTTCCATATATGACAGCGATGAACAGAAATCTCTACTCAAGCGCATCTATAAAGAACATTCCTATGACGTTCAGAAGTATCCCCTCAATAAAGTTCTGGCTCGTATCGGACGCTACAAAACCCGGCTCATGCATCCTGAAGATATCGATCCCTCAGAGTACGATCATAGTGCATTACTCAAGGGTTTCATCAATATCTATCGCAACTATCAGCAGGCTCTGCTCCTGAATCAGGCCATGGATTTTGATGACATCCTGCTCTATACTGCCAAACTCCTGCGCAGTAACGAGGCGGTGCGCAATAAGTATCAGGATCTGTTCAACTATGTGATGATCGACGAATATCAGGATACAAACCAGGCTCAGTTCGAGATTGTGCACCACATTGCCAGCAAGCATCAACGCGTATGCGTGGTCGGTGATGATGATCAGGCCATTTATAGCTTCCGCGGTGCAACCTTACGCAATATCCTTGAGTTTGAGCGAGATTATACAAACGTCAAGGCCATCCGTCTGGAACAAAACTACCGCAGTACCACTGCCATTCTGGATCTGGCTAATGCAGTGATCTCCCACAACAAAAATCGCCATGTCAAGGAACTTTGGAGTGAGCTTGGAGAAGGCATAAAACCAAGGCTTGATCTATATGAAGATGGAATCGAGGAAGCAGATATGGTTGCCCAGAAGATCGCATCAGATTGGAAAAACGGAGCGGAACTGAGCAGTATGGCCATCCTGTATCGCACCAATGCCCAATCCCGGGTGTTTGAAAATGCCCTGATGCAGCGCAAAATTCCCTATAGCATCGTGGGAAGTCTGCACTTCTATCAACGCAAAGAAATCAAAGACCTGCTGGCATATTTATGCAGTTTCAGTAATACTGCTGATAATGAGAACCTGCTGAGAATCATCAATGAACCTCCCCGCGGAATTGGGGCAACCAGCGTGAGTAAATTGCTGAGTTTTGCCAACAAAACCCGTGTGTCGCTTTATAACACAATTCAAAATGTCAGTGCAGTACCTGATCTGGGTGCCGCTGCTCAAAAGCGCATCAGCAGTTTTGCTGCTAAACTCGAGAATTGGCGCAGCTTGCTGGCAAAGACTCCGGTTACTGCTATAGTGAAGGAAATCGTTGAGGATCTGGGCCTGGTTCAGCTCTATAAGAAAAGCAGCGATCCCAAGGATATTGCCCGGGCTGAGAACCTGATTGAGTTTGTGGCTTCAGTCAATGAGTTTGCCGAACGGTTTGTTGTTGAGCATGAACGCTTGCCGCTGCTTGAGGATTTCCTGCCCTTTGTAGCGCTACAAACTGATATGGATAAAGTATCAAACAGTGCTGAAAGCGTGCGTTTGATGACGTTACACAATGCCAAGGGTCTGGAGTTTGAAACTGTTTACGTAGTGGGATTGGAAGATCGCTTGCTTCCGCATCGCATGAGTATGGATAGCAGGGATGAGATCGAAGAAGAGCGTCGCCTCTTCTATGTTGGAATCACCCGGGCTAAACGCGTGTTGCGCCTGAGTTATGCTCGGTCGCGCAGGCTCTATGATACTTTTGAGTATACAAATCCCAGCATATTTATCACAAATCTGGATTCGAAATACTTTGATGGTCATGGTCATGACCCGGATATTCCTGTATCGAGCTATAAAAAGCCAGTATCAAAAGTTCGGGATAGCCAGAAATACTTTCAGATCGGGCAAAAAGTGTGGCACAAGGAGTTCGGTGATGGAGTTGTCTTAGGAGTAAATGGAGTCGATAGAGACGCTGTGGTAATGGTCTCCTTCACGCATGGAGGATGTCATAAGGTGGTAGGGTCGCATTTGCAGACTGCAAGCTCAGACTTATCTCGCTGAAGATTTCTGATGACAGGGCTCAGTTAAAAATGCGTCGCTGGAAATCCCTCTTCTGAGCCTATGTCGATCTTGGTCTTGGAGGATACAAAGCTATGCGCATAATTTACAAAAGGATGCTTGCCACGTCGGCTGGCCTTGCCCAATGCATAAATCGTCATATCTCCATCATAGAAACTGATTAGGCGAAAACTGCCATTCTCGGATTCGCGCACCCAATCAACCTGGATGACCTTCCCACCATATTGCTCCTGGAATCCAGTGGTTCCGGCCAGGGCATAGATATCACTGTATTCGGGATCTTTGCCGGCCCCTCCCAGAGAATGGGGTGTAGTCCAATAGGTGTAAGCATCTACCTTAATGTAATCCAATTCTACCAGCAATGCCTGTAGGTTTGTTGTGTAAGCGTAGTATTGAAACATCCAAATGCCTGCAGCAATTGCCAAACCCACAACCACTACTCCCAAAACAATTAAAAGAATCTGTTGTTGTCCCATATAACCTCACTAGGATGTTCCGTTAAGAAACGGCTTGGGGCATCCATTTTTGATTTGACTTTGGATCTTTAAAAACGGTTCACTGCACATTGGGGTAACTAAAATCATTTTCCCTGCATCCTGTCAATTGATATATGATCAAAAAGCACACGGTTGCGAAACCAATGTGGATACTTTTCCACAAACATGCCTTTTCCAAATGCCCAATCAGCATTCAAAATATTAGATTAATGATCTGGCATTAAAGATGTTGTCCTCTGTCAACAGCTTTTGCTTCTCTTCTTTATTGCGGGGATGATCTGGCGTGTACTTTTTCTATATTGCCTTTGTCCGCTTTTGGGATAAACTATCTAAAAACCCAGCAAAAGGCGGTTATCATGCAAATACCTTTCAATTTGAACAGAATGAAGGATACTGAGTTGCACTTTCCGCAACGCTTCGCAAGTATGCTGCAGAAGGATTATGGACTGATCTTCTTCAACGAAGGTAACAAGGCTTCCCTGGACAGCAATCATGCCGTGATCAAGGATCACCTGGGCATAGAAAGCAGTTTGCGGGACATTGAGTTTTTCTACAAAAGCAAGGGGATCAATCCCAGTATCTACTCCTCCTTACAAGCTGGCGAGTTATCAAGGATTTCTGATGCCCTGGAGCATCATGGCTTCACCGTGCAGTTCCTGGATCATGAGTATTTTGTGCATGATCATGATGGCATTTTGAAGCCCATTGATGAGCTCAAAATCGAGCGGGTGCAGAAGCTGGATATTGAGATTATGGAGACCCTGGCCCTGGAATATGGAGGGGATTGGACAATCAAGGTTGCAGAGCGTCATTTGGCACATCCTTCATATCATCTGCTGGGGGGATTCTATGCCGGAGAGCTGGCTGCTTTAGCTTCCGTGAGCATCTATGCCGGATACAGCCGGGTGGCGGATGTGTTTACCCGCGATAAGTTCAGAGGCAAAGGTTTTGCCGGCAGTATGATCCACTATCTGGTGAATTACCATCACGGCATCAGCCCCAATCATCTATATCTGGTTTCGGACAATCCCGGAACTACCAGGATTTACGAAAAAGGAGGCTTCTCCAGGGTCAATCAAGATTTCCAAACCTGGCTGGCAATGAAGAAGCTTTAGGATTATACGTTTCGGGATACCACCATTCTGGGTAATTGATAAGAGATAATCAAACATTGTCTGGAAGAGATAATATGATATAAGGAACAAGAATTGCTTCATATTTGCTTTGCTGGAATCCTATTCTCAGCAAGGAGCTTATCATGAAGAAACTTATACTTTTCTTTGCCTTGATTACTCTCTGCGCAGGCCTTATGGGCTTTGAGTGCAATCCCTTTGGTCCCGAAGCAGATCACATTTACTTTGCCAATTTTCAGGATTCTCCCGTGTCTATGGGAGTCCGCATCGGTGATAGCAATAAACTGGTTATTCAAGAAAACGGTTACTTTGTGGAGTATGTCCCTCCAATGATTAATCTTGATCTGGTGGGAAGCTGTCTGCTAAATGAAAGCTCTCTGTTGGTTGCCATGGGATGTGGAAGCTATAGCGACGGGGTTTACAATTTTGATCTGAATACACATCAATGGGAACTTAATGAATGGTTCATCTGGCCAAACTTTGTCAAGCATTGCCCAGAAAATGGCAAGTATTACGTTGGGGAAAGGGATGGCTTGTTTGAATCAACTGATGGGACCACCTGGAGCAGAATCACAGCTCTGGGATCAGATGCCTGCACTTCACTGGCCTGGCATGATCAACACATGATATGCAATATTGGTAACAACGTTTTCATCTCCGATAATGCTGGACAGACCTGGCAGGAAACAGGCATGGGTTTGCTGGAAAAGTTCCGCTTTACCAGCATGGGGGTTCTCTATGGCATCATGGATGATCTCAGTGATTCTGATGGCTTGTGGTGCTCATATGATTATGGAGCAAACTGGGAGGTTGTGTTCTATTGCAGTTGCTTATCGGCAGTGGGGCCTGATTATGATGGTCTGATTCCGATTGCCTGGTATCAACCCTTCAGTCGCGAGAGCTATCTGGCCTTGTTAAACAGCAGCCATGAACTCAATTTTCTGAACCACATCAATCTCGATTCCGGGATTTATAATTTGGATGGCTTTCCCCTGGTCAACACCTCCTCGTTCTACGTACTCTTGGATAGCGAATGCTATTATATCACCAATTTCGGCCCTGTTTCCAATGAAAACCAGCTAAGTCCCGATCTGCAAATGCATATGGAGATATTTCCCAATCCTGCCCGTACTGATTGTTCCATCAAACTGAAAGGGGAGGCAGAAATCCCTGAACTTATCAATGTGTACAATCTCAAGGGGCAATTAGTACGTAGAATCCCCTTGAATGGTAAATCAGAGACCCAGTGGAATCTGCTTTCCGATAATGGGCATAGATTGCCTGCTGGGATCTACATTATGCACATGAAAATGGGATCAACGAAACCACTGACAGGTAAATTGATCTTACTAAACTGAAGCCTTTTACTCAGGCAGAGAATCTGTAAGAACTTTTACTCGATAAAATGACTATTGTATGTAGTAGCGGCGCCAGTATGCGTGAAGCTACTACTTGACGTGTAACCTATAACTGTCCAGCTTTCGCTCGCTTTGGCAGGATCGGCATTACAAAACACTGCATAACCGGATGGGGTAATCGGTGTATTGTATATGGTGGTGGTAACCGGGTCCCAACTTACTACAACATCGTTATTCACCACTCACTCCATCTTTCATCATTGCTAATAGTTACCGGTGGACTTAATCGTCGGGACAAAAACAGCACAAGCTACTAGATTCTTTTTGGCCTGTTTAACTACTTGCTGTATTGAAGATTAGATGTGGCCAAATGAACTCCAATGGCATCAATCGAGATAACCTCCTGTAACACCATCACAATATAGAGGGGGGGGGAAATGATACAGTACCATAAAAGAAAGGGCTGCGCAGGGCAGCCCTTTATGTTCTCACATGATGCTTAACGCATAGCTTATTTCATCATGATCATTTTGCGGGTTGAGCTGTATTTGCCGGCATTCATCTTGTAGAAGTAAACGCCGCTGGATACAGGTTGGTTGTTGTTATCAGTACCCTTCCAGATCACGCTGTGTTCGCCGGCTGCTTTGTTGTCGCTAAGCAGGGTTTTCACAAGCTGACCCTTGAGGTTGTAGATGTCGATGGAAACGGGACCAGCTTCTTTGACGCTGAAGCGGATGGTGGTTTCCGGATTGAAGGGATTGGGATAATTACCCTTGAGTTCCGTAATAGCTATTGGTGCAGTGGGTTCATCGTTAGAA
>JALNYD010000142.1 GCA_023230025.1 Candidatus Cloacimonadota bacterium
AAGCTTGGGTGCTGGGAACAACGTGTTTTCTCAGACCCTGATTCTGGGCGTGTTCCCGGAACTATATGCAATCGTAGCTTTCGCCACTTGCTTCCTGATTTCAGGTGTGATTCCCGGTTTGGCATAATCACGATCCTAAACGATAATGGGCACGTCATTCACGCGTGCCCCTTTTTTTATCCCGATTGATGCCATGGGAGTTACTTCACCACTTCCATATCTCTATTGCCTCATTTAGTGAATATTCCCATACCAGGAATGCAATAATTCGTTGACAGATATACCAAATCAGAAAGTGTGTAAACTAAAATCTATAGTGATGGAGTGATTCACGATGATGCAGCGTAGCCTCAGTATTGTTTTTGTTGTTCTTGCTTTGTTTTTGGTCTCTTCCTGTGGAGATAAATCCACGTCTGTAAACCCCGATCTTCCCAGGATTGTGGCAAAGGGAGTCATTCAAATCGACATCTGTTTGCCAACCGTAGAGTTTACTCTGGAATCAGCCGGAGCTTCAGCCGTCAGCATGGTAGCAATCTGTTGGGGTGAAAACCCCCGCCCTGACCTCTCTGGAGATCATTATAACTTTGGTCCTGCTTCAGACGAGCTACCAGACAATTTTGGCAAAACCCTTTGGAGCCTCACTCCCGGCACCAAGTATTATGCACGAGCTTATGCTAAAAATGCCCATGGAGAAGTCTGGAGCGATCAGATTAGCTTTACAACCCTGCCTTTAGTGTGGAACAAAGTGGATAGCGGGGTATCCAATGATCTGTCCAGGATACATTTTGTTGATGCCAATACAGGCTGGATCTGTGGAGAAAGCGGAATGCTATTGAAAACAATTAATGGTGGCAATAGCTGGACAGTGGTTCCTTCGGGTGCCACTCAACGACTTACCGATATGCATTGGATGAATCCTGATACTGGCTGGATTTGCGGAGGAAACAGAACCTTAAGAAAGACAATCAATGGTGGCAATAGCTGGCTTGGCGTCTCAGTCCCCGGATCCGAAGATCAATGGTTTACCAACATCTATTTTGAAACTCCCCAGATCGGATATCTTCTATGTGATTCTGGATGGGTGTTCAAAACCACTGACGGCGGTGCCAACTGGCAGCCTTTCCGCACACTCAACAGCTACAACAGCTACCATGATATCTGGTCTTCTGGAAATACAGTAATGATTGTAGGCGAGGGTGCCAGAATCACCAGGGATGGAGGGGAAACATGGTATTATGCACTAAACTCCGATCATGAATATTTTCAGATCTATCTGGATTCCCAGAACCTGTTGTGGGTTGCTGGAGGCAACGACGGAAGCGGAGGAATCGTGTATAAATCCGAGGATTTGACCGGTACCTGGAGCACAGCCTATTATGCCTCCGTGTGGAACAGATTCACTTCAATCACCAAAGCTCCTGAACCACACACAAACAGGATGTGGCTTGCAGGGGCTAACTCTGTTATCCGGGCCTCAAACAATGGCGGTGAAGACTGGCATTATAACAATGATATCTCTTCCTGTAACTTTAATCATGTCTATGCCTATGATGTAGATAATGTCTGGATAGTAGGTGATTATGGCTATATCTATAAACGGATCCCTGATTCGTCCAAACAATAGCAGGGGATAGTCCTCGTTCATTTGTGGGGCTACAGCATCCTTAATTGTCCCGATGTTGCAGCCCCTTAATTGTCCTCACGATGCGGTCACCATGCCGTTACTTTTGTGACCACAAGGTAACCGTATCGTGAGGACAACTAACAGGGCTTGACCCAAATGCAAGCCACATTGACCGTTTGTAAACTGCTTCTGGATACCCTAAAATAGCTTTTCGTAATCTTTTAAAAACTTGCGAAGCTGCTCCTCCGCGATCGGAACATCATCCCTGGAAGATAGAATAATCGGTTCAGAATAGCGCATTCGCACTTTGGCAAAAGGTTTGGGAAAGCGGAAGCGATCCCAGGAATTGAAGATCCATTCCCGGGAAGCATCACAGGCAACTCCCACCACGGGGATCTTGGCCAGGATTGCGATCTGCCAGAGCCCCGGATGGATCGTGCCCACAGGGCCTTTGGGGCCATCAGGGGTAATCGCCAAGGGGTTGGTTCTGGCCCAGCGCAGCATACCTTTGAGGGCTTCTGAGCCTTGGCGGGTACTGGATCCCCGCACCGGAATAAAGCCCAATTCCGCCACCGGCCCAGCTATCAGTTCCCCATCTTTGGAGGAAGATATCATAACTACGACCGGATCCCCGGCTCGTTGCAAAGTACAATAGATTAGATTGCGATGCCAAAAGGCATAGATCACAGGCTCTTGATCTCGGGTTGGTTGATTTTGGACATCAAAGCGGATTGAGGCTCTAAATGCCCGCAAAAGTAGTGCAGCAAGTTTTCGCTCCAGATAATTCAATAGCTTAGCCATAAGTCGCCAGAAGGTGTTCAATTATTTTGGGTACTTCAGAACTGGGCTTGCGGTCACTCAGCATGCCCCGCAGCTTGTTTAATTCCAATAACACAATCTCTCGCCGGGCTCCTGATGGAAGCAGCTCCTGCAGCTTTTGATTGATCATGTCTGGATTCATCTGCCCCTGAACGAGCTCAGGCAGGATATCCTTGTTCAAAACGATGTTGGGCAATCCTATGCGGTCAATATTGATCAGATACCTACCAATCAAGTACGAGATTGGATTGGCTTTGTAACAGATTACGGAGGGAGTGCCAATGTACGCAGCTTCCAGAGTAACTGTACCCGAAGTACAGACGAGGGCATCGGAATATTTCATCATCTCATAATTGTAGCCATCAACAATGTGCAGATTGCTTTGCCTGGCATCCTGGACGAGATTCATGAACAAGCTGTGATCAACATTTCTGGATTTAGAGATCAGAATCTCGTGATCCGGCCAATGGTTGGCAGCCTGTATGAATATTGGTAGCATCTTTTTGATCTCACCATCCCGGCTGCCTGGGAAAAAACCAATCCACCTCTTTTGATGATCAATACCAAAGAAATTGGCGAAAGACTCCCGTTCCATCTCAAACTTCACTTCCTCGGCAATGGGATGCCCCACATAGCTACAGGTAACATTATGAATATCCAGCATTTCCTTTTCAAATGGCAAAATGCAGGCTGTGTGGCGGACACTGGCTTTAAGTTTATAAACCCGTTCATGCTTCCAGGCCCAAAACTGGGGACAAATATAGTATAAAACCGGAATGCGAAACTCATCAGCCAGATGCGCAATCCGCAGATTCAAGCCCGGATAATCTACCAGAATCACCAGATTCGGGCGTTCCTCTTTGAAAAGCTTACGGATTCGGGCTTGCACTTTCATAAAAAAACCAAGATGCTTCAGGACTTCCACAAAGCCCATCACGGCAAATCGCTGAAAGGGAAACAGAGCCTGAAGTCCCATTGCCTGCATTCGCGGCCCCCCGATGCCAATATGGCGAAATCTGCGCTGATCAAGGGCTTTCATCACTAGTTCTGCATGAAGATCCCCGCTGCTCTCCCCCGCCAACCAGAAAATTGTATATTGCTGGTTCATTAGCGAACCGCCAAAACTCCCAGCAGCGTGAGCGGAGTGACAATTGCTGAAGCAATAATCACACCCAACAGGATGTACAGCATGGATTTCCAGAAGCTGATTCCAAAGATGCGAGCTGCCAGACTTCCTGTCCAGGCCCCGGTGCCGGGTAAGGGTATGCCCACAAAAGAAACAAGTCCGATGGCTTCATATCGCTCAATAGCCTTGCCTTTTCTGCGGGTACGTGTAAATAGCCACTGCGTAAAGCGATGCCCCAGAGGAACTTTGCTAATTAGTTCAAAAAACCATTCCAGAAACAGCAACAAGACCGGAATGGGGATCATGTTACCCATTATTGCAATCAATACTGCCTGCGGCCAGGGGATTTTAAATAACAGAATGGCTACGGGGATGGCTCCTCGCAGCTCAATTATCGGCAACATCGAAATGATAAAAACTATCACCACGGGATTGATTCCCTGCGCATCAAGCCAGGAGATGGTAGAATCAGCAATCCCGGAAGCATAAAGCCCAAGACAGCTTGTAAGCATAATCAGGGTAACCAACATGTTTTTGTATCTAAGTACTTTCAACATCAAACTCCAGTGCATCTTAAGCGATCATCAAATATTAAGCTTGGGCTTTCTGTCAATCTCAATCTGGAGCAAGCCATTGTTCTGAAATAAAGCTTGACGAAATGAGCTAATTTGGACTGTATGTAAACTGGATTTTATCTTATTTGATTGCAATACATACAGGAGTACAAATGAAAAGAACCATACTGATCTTGGGCATCCTATCAATCATCTTTGGGCTACAAGCCTATTTGATCGAAAATGCCTCGCTGGAGAGCTTCCTGATACGACATGAAAGCAACAGCGCTTATGACAATTGGATTTCCCATTTAGCAGAGGGAGTGGTGACAGCAAATTATAATATTTATGCCCCCTATGATCGCCAATCCAATGACTTTGGGGACTATACCATTCCTAACGCCATCCAACTTGCGCAATGGGCAAACATAGTGGATCTATTCCTGACTGGTTTGTTGGAAGAATCTCAGGCTGCCATCGATGATGTCGGGTTCCCATATCAGGTTGTACAATTCAATGATACCGATAGTGGCCGCACCTATTATATGCTGCGTGAAATCCCAGATGATAGTCAAATTGACAACAATGGAACCGAAGATACTTATGATGATGAGATTGGAGCCTTTACCTATGGTTGGGGCTTGTATATATACAATCCGCAAGCCACCCGGAATCGCATCATCATCACGGTGCCTCATCCCACGGACGATTTTGCAACGCCGATTATGGGCTATGATGCCATGAATAACTGGGATGCGGGATATCTGATGATTGCAGGAGCAGGACGCGAAGTGAAATGGAGCAATTCCGGTACTTACACAAACTCAAAATCCATCTCTGACCCCACCCGTGCTGCGGATCACCCCTTCAATGTATGCTATCAGAAGTTTGCCGATAAGATCAGAGCTGAAACCTCTCAACGTGAGTTTTCTTTCCAAGTCCACAGCTATGATTGGAACCGCCATGTGGGTTATACAGACAATCAGATTTCTGCCGGTTATAACAAGCTGTGTCCAAATCTACCCATCCGGGATCTGAGCAGTCTCAAAAAAGACCTGATCAATCGTGGTAGCCACCTGATGATCCCCGCTAATACAATCGGAAGTCATGATGATGTGTTTTTGAACCAGTATTACTCTGTAAACTACTCCATTCATGATTTTACTTTTACCGATGGAGAAATCCAATACCCTGTCAATGATCAGATAGATTTGCCAGCGTATTCACAAAATCGTCAGATGTTATATACTCTATCCGGCTGGACTGATTATGACAGCTTTGAGCCCTTCTTTCATATTGAGATGGATGAATTGCCCAATGCCTATGAAGAAACCGAAAACAACTACAAGTGGTTCTACGGCTGGAACGCTGCTCAGGATCAATGGGATATGGAAAACCTGTTTTCAAACACCAGAAGATACTACTCGCGCTGGGTTACCGATCTAAACAGCCTGTATGATGATCTGTTTGCCATGAATGATGGATTAACTCCCCCCACTCCGCAGAATCTGCATGTAATCAATAGCTCCATGTATTATGTGACTCTGGGATGGGAACCGAGTGATTCCTATGATTTTGATAGCTATGAAATCCTATATGCTACTTCTCCTGTCACTGAAGACAACTTCCAGATCTATGATCGGGGAAACAATGCATATCTTGCTTCCCTGGGATGCAGCAGAATCAACGTTACAGGATTGAGTAATACCAGCAACTACTTCTTCAAAATCCGGGCCAGAGATAAAAATGGTAATTACTCAGATCTCTCCGATGAGGTTACCACAGCCCCTGCTCCGGCAAATGTGACGAACTTTACCGCTCATGGCATGAGTAACGGAGTGCGGATATTTTGGACAGTTGGAGGCCAAAGCGGACTGCAGGGATTCAAGATACACCGCATAGGCAGTGATGGCACTGATGCAATCATCGCATCCTATGAGACTGATCCCAGCCTGGTTGTAGGTAATACCAACTATGAATATTGGGACTTGTTTGCCCTGCCAGGAGTAGATTATTCCTATACTTTGGGCATGGTTGATGGCACGAATTATGAGTTTATTCACAATGCTCCCCAACCTGCCTGTCTGGGACCAATACGTGAGCTGCTCCTGAGCACTGTAAGCTTCTCGCATAGCGATATCCTCAGTTTGGGCAACAACAACTATGCCAGTGATGGATCAGACGCATATTGGGACGTCACCAAGGGTAATCCAAGCACTGGATATGTGTGGATAGCGTCCTGGCAGCCCTATTGGGGCAATAATGGCACCAGCTTGTCCAGAGAAATCCGGGGTGGATATGATCTGGATTCAGAAGTGAAATCATGGACAATACGGGTTCGATCCGATCAACTGAATGTACCCCTGCAGATTGAATTGATCGGCCTGGAAACTCGTTCTGAAAAAATGTACCTTTATGATTCTGGAACTGGAACCTGGCACAATCTCGGCAGCGGCCCCTATCAATTCACCGTTGCTAATACAAACGTACGCACGATGACTCTGCATTGGGGCAATCTGCAACCCTCTGCCAATCACGCTTATATGGCCAATCAGATCTTTCAGGGTGGCTCCGAAATCACCATGGGGTGGAGCTTCCAGAATAGTTTCCTGATTGATCACTTTGATCTATACATCAAGAATGCTACCGATAGTCTCCTGATTCTGGCCAACTATCCCGCTAATGCAACAAATTATACCTACATCCTGCCTCAGAGCATTGATATGCCTGAAGCTAATGTATATCTTGATGTAACAGCAACAGATGGCATCCTTACGACCTATCAAT
>JALNYD010000143.1 GCA_023230025.1 Candidatus Cloacimonadota bacterium
CATATCGCGGGCGAGCTGCTTTCCCAATACCGGTTCTGGGAAGCCCGGGTAGTTCTCCACCCATTGTGTGGCGGTAAGCTGCCCCCCTGCCACAGCAGCTTTCTCGATCATTAGTGTTTTGAGCTTGTATCTGGCAGCATAAAGCCCGGCGGAAAGACCCGCAGGACCTCCGCCGATGATGATTGTATCATAGATTTGGCTGCTATCGGCATTTGACGATAAACTAAGGTTAAAATCCAGCATCTTAGAGAGATTCCTTGATCTTGGCGATGATCATCGCTTCCGGGGCTGCTCCTTCCTGATACCATTTCTCATTGATCGTGGTGCGGGGAACTCCCTGAACCGAATACTTTTGAGCCAGATGAGGGAATTCTGAAATCTCAACCATATCAGCTTTGACCATCTCGGAAACATAAGCCATCTGATGTGCAAGAATCACTGCTTGGGGACAATAAGGACAGGTGGGGGTGACAAACACTTGCAGATGAACTGGCTTTGTCAATCCCGCCAGAAACCTCTTGCCATCATCGGTGATCTTGACCAGTCCTGTAGATACCATCAGAATTGCTGATAGCAATGATGAAAACTCATATCCGGCGGGAATCCCGTAAAAACGGATGCCATAATCCTGTTCGCCAATCACGGCTATGGCCGGAATCTTATCAATACCAAAGGTTTCCACGGCTTGGGTGTCGCTTTCAAATTGGTGTACTTCCAGCTTCAATAGCGTGTTTGTGCTGATCAATTCTTCCAAAAGCTGGTGAGTTTCTTTGCAATAACCGCATTCAAAGGCTTGGGTGAACAGTTTAAGGGTAACTGGCTTCTGCATATTTTGCAAGGCTTTCTTGACCTCGCCCAGTACTTTATCATCGAGAATAGGCATATTCTCCTCCATTTTTGTGTTATATGAAAAACAATCTAATGAACCTTCACGGTTTGGCAAATCTTTCTTTTTACAGCTATTAAATGGGAACAACTCCGTTTGTGTATTCGCATAATCCCGTTATCTTTTACATAATGCGATAAATTCAGGCTCCTCAACAAGAAAAAGGTTGACTTGTCTCATGGAGGTAAAAAATGTGTCCCAATGAGTTCAGCATAAAGTGTGGGCATTTGTCGGCGTTAGTGCCTGTGAGTGCGTTTTATGGAGTTATTCTCCTGCTTTTCATTTTTACCCTGCTGCCCAACAGCGTGTTTGCCCAGATCCAAAGTGAGGATTATTCTGCCCTTAAAACCTGGAAACTGCCGGAGAATGCGATACCCATTGCGGATCTGACAGAGCAGGAAGGACGCCTGATGCTGGATGACAAGCTGTTCAGTGGCTGGGCTTTTGAGCGCTATCCAGAAGGACATCTATTGCAGGCTGTTCAATATCTCAATGGCTTGCAGCATGGCCTGAATCTGCTCTGGTACCCCGATGGCGCACCCCAGATGAGTGCGAATTACCAGCGGGGATATCTGCATGGCCGCTTTCTGGGCTGGTATGCCAATGGAAATGTGATTTACGATATGTTTATAAACCGCGGAACTTATGCCACAGACAACCTCAGCGATGGGGATGACGGCAGGCTTAGCAGTGAAACGGAAATATTTGAAGGCGAAGGAAGAGATAATGACAACACCAGTGAGTAAGATGCTTGGCCCCAACAGCTTTGCTCTTATGAAACAACAAGCACAGAAGATTGTGATGCTGACTGCCTATGATTATGCCAGCGGATCAGCAGTGGCCAATAGCAATGTGGATGTAATCCTTGTAGGCGACAGCCTGGGTATGGTCGTATTGGGTTATGACAGCACGCTTAAAGTCACTATGGATGATATGGTGTCCCACACGGCTGCCGTTCGGCGCGGAGCCCCGGGAAAGTTCATCATTGCCGATTTACCCTATCTGGCTTACCATCTCAGTGCAGAGCAAACCAAGACCAATGCGGCACGTCTCATCGTTGATGGTTCTGCCAATGCCGTCAAGCTGGAGGGTGGCTCTGCCTCACGTCTGGAGGCCATCCGCCAGATTGTGGATATCGAAATCCCCGTTTGCGCTCATCTGGGTCTCACTCCCCAATCCGTAATGCGATTTGGCGGATACAAGGTGCAGGGCAAAAGCGAAATCGCCCATGAAGAGATTTTCTTGCAAGCCTCCGCCATCGAAGAAGCAGGCGCATTTATGCTGGTGCTGGAAGGCATCCCCGAACTGCTGGGAAAAAAGATCAGCGAGGCACTCTCAATTCCCACAATAGGCATCGGAGCTGGCCGATATTGTGATGGTCAGGTTCTGGTCTATCACGATATGCTGGGTTATAGCTCGATGCTGCCCAAGTTCGTCAAGAAGTATGCCGAGCTCAACGCCGCCATCCCCGAAGCCATCAACAACTACTGCCAGGAAGTTCGCAATGGCAGTTTTCCCAGAACCGAACATGTCTATTTCCCAATCGATAAATAAAGGATTTTAGCCCCATGAAAGAAAGAAAAGAAAACATGAGTCCAGACGAGAAATTCAACGCCATTGCCAATCTCAAAGAGCAACTGGAAGAAAACTTTGTAGCCCTGGGAGAATTGCTAAGTGAAATCAAACGCAGCAAGCTCTTCCGCTTCAAAGGATATGAGAGCTTCAAGGATTTTGTGGAAGCTGAATACCAATTGTCAGGCACTCTGGCAGGCAAACTGGCTCAGACCTTTGAGCTCTTTGTGGAAGAGCTTGATATAGACGATGTAAGCGTGAAAGAAATTGGCTTTGAACGCCTGCAACTGATCAAACCCTATGTGCAGAAAGCAAATTGGAACGAGCGCGAAGCATGGATTCAAAAAGCATCCGAAACCCCCACCAATGAACTGCGCAGCGAAATCAAGGAGTTGAAGAAACAAGAAAAAGCTGAAGACACCGACCTCAAAAAAGTATTTATCGACCAATACCTCGAAAAAATGACCACTTACTTCAATTGCGCCAAAGCCGAGCTCAATTTCAAGCTCGCCCTGTATTTCCAGGATGCCGATCTTGATCAAGCCAAAAAGATCATCAAAGAACGGCAACGCGCTTTTGAACTTGCAACCCAAAAGGAGGAAACGCCGTGAAGCTTATGAAAATACTCTGGGTGGATGACGAAATAGATCTGCTGAAGCCGTTCATCCTGTTCCTTGAAGAACGAAACTATAGTGTAGATACATGTAATAATGGAGAAGACGCCATCGAGAAGGTGGTTGAAACCAAATATGACCTGGTGATCCTGGACGAAATGATGCCTGGGCTGGATGGTCTCAGCACTCTGCAAGAGATCAAGCGCATCAACAATGCCATCCCCATCATCATGGTTACCAAAAGCGAAGAAGAAGGCCTGATGAACAAGGCCATTGCTTCCCAGATTTCGGACTACCTGATCAAGCCAATCAATCCCTCTCAGATCATCATGGCCATCAAAAAGATCTTCCAGGCGGATGAGATCAAAGCCAATGAAATTGGCCAGCAATACACCCGTTATATCGCTCAGCTCAATCAAAGACTCTTTTCCAGCCCGGATTGGGACGAATGGGGAAAGATCTATCGTGAGATGGCACAATGGGAACTACGAATCGACGAAGTGAACGATGAGGGACTGCGTCAGACTCACTTTTTGGAGAAGCGCAATTGCAACACCGAGTTCACCAATTATGTGGAACGAAACTACAAGGATTGGCTGAAGACCGATGAACGCCCCAACCTCAGTTTTGACCTCATTTCTCAGTATATTGCCCCTCATTTTGAAGAGCAGGTGCCAATCTATTTCATCATCATCGATTGCATGCGTCTGGATCAGTATCTTGCCATTCAGCCTTATATTCAAGAGCTGTTTGAAGAGGAGCTGGATCTATATTTCTCGATCCTGCCCACGGCCACTCCATATTCCAGAAACTCCATCTTCAGCGGTCTGCTGCCCATCGATATTGCCAAGCGTTTCCCGGAATATTGGGTGAGTTCTGCCGAGATGGATAACAGCCGCAACCGCAATGAACACCAGCTTCTGGATGAACATGTGACGGAGCTTGGCTATGATCTGGATCCAACTTCCAAGTATGTGAAGATTTTCAATATGGAAGAGGGTAACTTCGTGCTGCGCAAGATTGACACCTGGAACAAGGAAAACCTGATCGTGCTGGTCTATAACTTCCTTGATCTGCTGGCGCATCACCGTTCCCGGGATCAGATTCTGCAGGAGACCATTCCCCATGAAGAAGGGCTGCGGGCATTTACCAAGCATTGGTTCTTGCATTCCAGTCTTTACGAAGCCCTGAAACTGATTGCCAAGCAGGATGCCATTGTAGTGATCTCAACCGATCATGGTTCGATCAAGGTGAATCGTGCCACGCAGGTGATTGGAGATCGTGATACCTCAGTGACGGTGCGTTACAAAGAAGGCAAAAACCTCACTGCCAATGACCGTCATGCTCTGTTTGTCAAAAAGCCTGCTGATTATGGTTTGCCGTCAAAGAGCATCGTGGATAACTTCATATTTGCCAAGGATGATTACTACTTCGTATATCCGAACAGCTATCACCAATATCAACGTCAATACAATGGCACCTTCCAGCATGGTGGAGTATCGATGGAAGAAATGATTTTACCCATTGCCACTTGCCGCAGCAAGAAAAGAAAATAGAGGACGATGATGCTACTCTCGAATCTCCTGGATGCCAAGAGTATCCTGCATGAAAGCAGGATACTCAGCAAGGAGCAGGTTTACCGCCTATTAGTGGAAAGAATCTGTCACCATCGCAAGTTGCCGATTTGCGGTGAAGGTCTGGTCCAATTGATTCTTCAGCGGGATAGTCAGAGCAGTACTGCTTATCCAACGGGAATAGCCATTCCCCACATCCGCATGGAGGATTTTCACGACACGGTGATTGGCATGGCATTTCTGCAGAATCCCATTGATTATGAAGGGACGAAAGTGGAGTGGGTATGTTTGGTGATCACGGATAAGAGTTCATCAAACATCTATCTGAACCTTGTAGCAGCCCTGCTGAAGCTATCCAAAGATGCACCTTTGATCCGTGAATTGGGTGAGCTGCGTGACGGCCATGCTGTGGTTCAGCGTTTGCACAAAATGGAGATTCAGATAAAGCGGGAGATTACCCTGGGAGATATAATGATATCTGAGCCGATCACGATTTCGGCTGACGCCAGGCTTTCGGAGCTTGGTGCCATTTTCAGTTCCAGGGGGCTTACATCACTTCCTGTTGTGGACAATAATAATCGCTATCTGGGGGAGGTGAATATTCTTCATCTCCTCAAGGTAGGCGTTCCTGATTATCTGATGATGCTGGATAATGTCAGCTTCCTGCGTTCCTATGAGCCTCTGGAGAAGCTTTTTGAGCAGGAAGATACCCTAACCGTCCGAGAGATCATGAGTCGTGACGAGGAATATCTGAATCCGGACACCTCTATTCCAGAGGTTGTATTTGAAATGATTCAGCATCACAAACGTTTTTTTTCTGTAGTCGATGATTCCGGCAAACTGGTCGGGGTTGTTACTGCCAGCGACATCTTCAGAAAAGTAATCAAGGCCTAAAATGACACTCATGTTAATCGCTCTCGCCATCTTTGGCGTTACATACCTCCTCATTATTACAGAATGGATCAATAAAATGCTGGCTGCCATGATGGGCGGCTTTGCCATTGTACTCACAGGTATTGTGCATCAGAAGATCGCCTTTGCCGCCATTGACTGGAACGTCATTTTCTTCCTGATTGGGATGATGATGGTGATCTCGGTGATGCGCCAAACCGGAGTCTTCATGTATCTTGCCATCAAACTCGCCAAGATCGCCAAAGGCAAACCTCTGACCATCATGATCCTGATGTTCCTGCTCACCACCTTTATCTCCGCCTTTTTAGGCAGTGTGACCACAATCATGATCCTGGTGCCGATTGTGTTGCTGGTGGCCAGTGAACTCAAGATCAGCCCCATCCCCTTTATTATTACCATGGTCATCGCCTCAAACGGCGGTGGAGCAGCAACAATGATCGGTGATCCGCCCAATATTCTGATCGGCAGTGCCACCGAATACAACTTCCTGGACTTCATGATCAATCTCACTCCACCCGTGTTGATGATCACTCTCTTTTCCACAGGACTGATCTGGCTGCTATACCAGAAAGGCATGCATGTATCAAATGAAAACCGCGCCAAACTGATGAGTTACAACGAAAAGCACCTGATCAAAAACAAAAAATTGCTGATCATCTGCGGAATCGTCCTCATCCTGATGCTGATCGCCCTCTCGCTGCAGAGCGTGCTGAAGATCGAAACCGCCACTATCGCCATGACTGCCGGCCTCTTTTTGCTGGTGATCTCAGACCGTAAAAAGGTGGAGCATATCCTGGCCAATGATATCGACTGGGTGACCATCTTCTTCTTTATGGGACTCTTTATGATCGTTGAATCCCTGGTGGAAACTGGTTTTATCAGTTTAATCGCAAAGAACATTATGAACATCACCCATGGTGAGCCCAGAACCACCTCAATGGTCATCCTCTGGGTCTCAGGAGTGTTCAGCGCTGTAATCGACAACGTCCCCTTCGTGGCTGCTATGATCCCTGTAATCAAACAACTGGGAACCATGATCAATAACCCCGAAGCTATGCACCCCGTCTGGTGGTCTCTGGCTCTGGGCACCTGCCTGGGCGGAAACGGCACCATGATTGGTGCATCAGCCAATATCGTCGCCATCGGAATCGCAAACCGTAACGGCTACCACATCTCCTTCAAAGAATACACCAAAATCGGCGCCATCTTCACCCTGCTGGCTATAATTATAAGCACTGCGTATATTCTTATGCGCTATTTCCGGTAGAATTACCGAAATCCCCCCTCCTTCTCCTTACTTTAGCTCTACTTCAGCACTATATCACCCCAT
>JALNYD010000144.1 GCA_023230025.1 Candidatus Cloacimonadota bacterium
GATCTTATATCAAATCCATGGTTGATGATTCATATTCTGCGCCTAATCACGTGGTGATGTACAATGGTTCGGATATTGCCAGTCAATTGCTGTTGATTGGTCCGCCATATGCCAATACCATTCCGACCAATACAACCCGCACCAGGTTCCGCGCCAAATCAGATTACACAGGAGCAACTCTGGAAGTAGGCATACTCAGCAATCCTCAGGATCCTGCCACATTCACATTGATCCAAGCTCTCCCATTAACTACAACCTGGGATGAGTATATAGTGACCTTTGGTGCTTACACTGAAACCGGAAGGGTTGTGGCTTTCCGCCATGGCAACGCCCAAACCTATATGAGTGTAAGGATTGATGACATTACCTTTGAGCTTAACCCGGAGAATGATCTGGCAGTGATCTCTCTACAGGGGAACATCACCCCCACAATGGGTATGAGCACAAACTACACGGTGAATGTGTTCAACTGGGGAAATCAGCCCCAAAGCAATTATCAGATCAAACTCTACAGACAAGACGGCATTGAGCTGTCCACAATTGATGGAGCCACAATCACTCCCGGACAGCTTCTGCCTCAAACCATTCCGTGGATTCCGAATGCGGAAGGACCGACTGCGATCTATGCGAAAGTGATCATGACAACTGATCAAGACCCTCTTAACGATCAGAGTCCAAACTTGAGTATTAATGTGCAACCTCCAGGTCAGGTGGTGCTAACCATTGGTGAACCCCTTGAAACAGCCAGAATTCCCATGGATATGTACTATTGTAATTCTCTATACGAGTGTATCTATTATCCGGCAGAGCTTTCCAATACTCTCGGGATGATCAATGGAATTGCCTTTTATAATCAGTTCAATACTGATCTGCCCAATATGCCCATCAATATCTGGATGGGAACTACCACTCAGGCTGATCTGAGCACTGGTTACATTCCTTCCACACAGTTAACCCCTGTGTTTGAAGGAACCGCTGATTTCCCATCTGGTGAAAACATGATTCACATCAGCTTTCCTGAGCCTTATCTCTATCTGGATGGACAGAACCTTGTAGTGATGGTGGAACGTCCCATGGATACAAGTTATTATAGCTATTCAGACATGTTTAAAGGACAGGATGATCAAAGCGCTCGAGCCCGGAATGATTATTCGGATATGGATGACTTTGATCCTGCTAACCCACCGGATGGTTCATCAACAGGTTTCTTCCCGCAGACATCCATATTTATCACTCCAGGAGGAGTAGGACATATCGAAGGTGCAGTTATCGGAGTAGATTCCCAACCACTGGAAGGAGTGCAAGTCACCTTCAATCCTGGAGCATACAATACTATTACCGATGCCAATGGTGAGTATAGCATCATCAATATCATCGCTGATGATTATGCCATAACCTTCTCCAAGTATGGTTATATCACCCAGGGACAAAACGTTCAAATCCAGGAAGATGAAACCCTTGTGCTCAATATATCTCTGCAGCCAATGCCCACTGTAGTTGTCACTGGCACTATTCAAGCATCTGATACAGGCGCAGCTCTGGCAGGAGCATTGATCCATCTTGAAGGATATCAGGATTACAATGCAAACTCCACAGCTACTGGTTCCTTCTCCATTCCTGCTGTGTATGCAAATCAAAGCTATGAGTACACAATCATGTGCCCCGGATATACAAGCATTTCTGGTACCATTGATGTGGGTTCAACAGCCTGCAATATGGGTGTGATCACCATGAATGAAATTGCCTATGCCCCTCATAACGTTATTGCAGAATTGAACTCCACTTTTGACGCTATCAATCTTAGCTGGGAAGCTCCCGATCCCACAGCAATAGAGATTGTGGAGAGTTTTGAAGGTGATAGTTTCCCACCTCTTTTATGGACTCAGCAGATAACAAACACTGGCCCCATCAACAGCACGGGTGTTTATCCCACTTGGTGCAGATTTGGCACTATCACGATTAGTGGTGAGATAGTCTCTCCTACTGAAGGTAACTATCAATCCGGATTATGGTGGAGCTATGATCATCAGGATGAGTGGTTAATCACTCCCAGTTTTAACTGCCCATCTGAGGCTTATTTAAGCTTTGATGGTTATGTATTCCTGGGCAGCACAAATAATGATCACTACTATGTGAAAGCAAGCACTGACAATGGTAACACATGGTCAGTGCTTTGGGACGCTTCCATCCAAACAGGAGATTGGAACTACTATGATTCGCCGATTACAGTTGATCTCTCAGCATTCACCGGCTTAGAAGTGATTTTGGCGTTCAATGCTGTAGACCCGCCTTCAAACGATGGTCTATGGTACACCTGGTTTATCGATAACATCTATATTGGCAATGCCATCAGCGGGATAGTGTTCAATAAAACACAGCTTTATGCTCCCCGCTCATCTGTCGCCAGAACTGTGAGTAGTTCCACTCCCGATCTTCCTTCCAGGGCAATTGCCAATGGATTGTTACGGCAGGAGGGATCCTTGCCATCAAAGTTTACTGGCAGATGTGCTGCACCAAATCACAGAGCTCTGGTGGGTTATCAGGTGTATCGCCTGACCACTGGACAAGAAAATAACGAGGCAAGCTGGATTGATGTCAACACAGACATCATCACAAACCTGGAATTAACCGATGATAGCTGGGAAACACTGCCCAACGGAACCTATCGCTGGGCTGTCAAAGCTGTTTACACGGCTGGAGTAAGCTCTGGCGCTTCATTCTCAAACTCCGTGGTTCGAGAACAGCTCTATGGCACAGTGGTGGGCTTTATCAGACGCCAGAACAATCAGGGTATTGCCGGAGCTACGGTCAGCAGTGGAGATTACAGTGCAACAACGAATAATGCCGGAGCCTACAGCCTCTATCTACCTGCAGGCATGCATGATATCACTGCTACTGCAACAGGATTTACTTCTCAAACCGTGGAAGCAATCAACGTGCTCCCGAATCAGAATATCACGCTGAACTTCATTATGCTTCCCGTTAGCAATCAGGATGAACAGATCGAGGTTGTCGCCACAAGTCTCAATGGGAACATCCCCAATCCCTTCAACCCCAGTACAACCATTATGTATGACATTCTGGAACCATGCCCGGTCACCTTGGAGATCTTCAATACCAAAGGACAAAAGGTTCGCACTCTGATTGATGACTGGAAAAACCGCGGACACCACAAAGCGATATTCGATGCCAGGGATGATCGTGGTCATAGCATGGCAAGCGGGATATATTTCTATCGCCTTACTGCTGGTAACTATATAAGGACGAGAAAGATGCTGCTAATGGAATAATCCCCTCTCCCACTCTTCATAGCCCCGGAATGCCGGGGCTTTTCTTTTGTATGTGAAAACGCCAAACACAATGCTTGACAAAGGCTTTATTCCATTTATCTTGTATCTTAGACATTAAGGAGATAAACATGATTATTGAACTTACTGATAAGAACTTCAGCGAGACTGTAGCCTCTGGCAAGGTCATCATAGATTTTTGGGCAGACTGGTGCGGCCCGTGTCGCGTTATAGCTCCGATTGTTGAGGAAATCGCCAGAGAACGGGCAGACATCGTTTTTGGCAAGGTGAATGTTGATGATTATCCAGAGTTAGCCGGAAAGCACGGTGTCATGAGCATACCCACTCTACTTTTTATGAAAGACGGCAAGGTGGTTGATACTTCTATAGGAGCAGTATCAAAATCCGCAATTCTGAACAAGCTTGCAGCTCTGTAGTCTGGAGCGCGATCCTTGAATAAAACCATTCAAAACAAACTGGAATACTATCCCTTTATAGCTCTGATCGCCTTATTGAAGGCTCTTCCCTATTCTTTTAGCAAGGCAATGATCTGCGGCTTGTTCGATTTGGTGGGATATCGCTTTGGTGTACGCAAAGATGTTGCTCGAAAGCAAATGCAAAAGGTTTATCCTGATTGGAGTGATGAGCAGTTAAATCGCACATTACGCGAGATGTATCGGCTTATGGCTCTTAATGTTTGCGAGACCTATCTGATGGATGATGTCACATTGAATGCCCGATCTACCATATCCGGAATGGAATACGTTGATGAAGCCCTATCCCTGGGTAATGGAGCAATCCTGGCTACAGCTCATTTCGGAAATTGGGAAGCTGCCAGGATTTTACCCTTGAAGAATATCCCTGTAAGCGTTATCACCAAAAGACAGCGCAATCGCTTGTTTGATTCATACACCAATGCCATCAGAGAACGCAATGGTGTTCATACGATAGATATGCGCAAGGGCTTGAGAGATATCCTCCATGATCTAAAGCAGAACTGGGTTGTAGCTATTCTTGCCGATCAAAACGCCCATTCTTCAGGATTGGTGCTTGATTTCCTGGGATTTCCAGCATCACACTGGAAGGGAGTGGCCAAACTGTCGTTACGTTATAAGATCCCAATTTTCGCTGGATTTGTAGTAAGACAGCCAGATGACACCCTGCAGTTTGAGTTTCGCCCTATGCTTTACTGGCCGGAATTGCAGGACAAGGAGGAAAACTACAGCAAAGTGATAATGGAGATCAACCGCATCACTGAAGAATTCATTCATCAATATCCTGAGCAATGGTTCTGGGTGCACAAGCGCTGGAAATACGCCACTGATATGTTTAGCTGATATCTCCCATCAGCGTATTATACATCCTTCTTTTTCCGGGCTGATTGATGCCCGGTTTTCATTTGTAGCTGTATTCGGATTGTTTTCGCAATTGCGGAATGGTGCCAAAGCGAGGATTCCATATATACTCCGCTCTTTGCAGGATTCGGTTTGAGTCATCATAACTGATACGGATACTGCTCACCAAGGTGTCTTCACCCTCAAAGTGCTTTTCCTCAATTATATTGCCCAGATAGTCATACTTATATTCTATGCGGAACAATACTGAATCCTCTGGGTTCTGTGCCACCACTGCCAATAATCGATTATCACGGTCATAAAGATGGCTGTGAATCTCCTTGAGCTCATCGGCATGGTCAAATACCCGCTGTTCACTGATCCTATTTGCTTCATCGCCAATACTCTGGATATAGTTTGCCACATAACCCACCTGGCTGTAGTCCAAAGTCCACAATTGATCCTGATATATCCTGATGCTGCTTTTGTTGACCAGCTTTCCTTTGGTATCATATTCAAGTGTGGTAAGCTCTCCCTCTTTCGCTCCGGCAATTTCCACTTTTCTGGAAACCAATTGTTGCATGTGATCATACTCCAGAGTTTCCACGGTGTAGGGATCCTTGCTGATGTGCTTACGAATTCTGCCCAGATAGGTTTTATTCCCTTGCTGTATGATCTGATCAACAAGATTGCCCTCTTCATCGTAATAGCCACGCTTGATTGTTGCAAGTTTGAGGTTGTTTTTTCCGTGCTTCTGGCTAACCTCATAGTGCTTCTCGAGCATTTCCTTGCTACCAACATAGTGCTGACCCTCCTGGCTATACAGCGTGGTTGAAATCCCCAGGATCAAGAATACTGTGCATAACCACAGTGATAGTCTCATATTCATGTGATTCTCCTCAATTGATCCAGGATGATGGCATATCCTGCCTGAAGCAATAATCTGCGTAGCGTATGTAGCTCCATGTATTCCATATGATTCTGTATAAACATCAATCACCTCTTGTACTTATTCACTGATCATGTTGCCTCAACCGGGAAAACAACACACAGCACCAGCAAGCTGCTCTTTATGTTTCAGTCAAGCATTTTGTTGAAGTCCGCTATCGGGGCGATGCCAGCTACGATACATGCCCATTAGTGCTGTAGCATTGGAATGCTACGATACACATGTCCATTATTAGTGCGGTAGCATAGGAAGTATGATCCCCATTAGTTATCATCACGATGCCGTTACCTTGTGGTCACAAAAGTAACGGCAAGGTGACGGCATTGTGACCACATCTAATGGGCATGAATTGTAGCATTACGATACTACGCACGAAACTTCTGATAGCGATATTGTACTTGACAGTATAATGCAAGATGGATATCTTTGAATAATAAAGAAGATTTCAGCAAAAGGGGTGATGATGAAACTGCTATACATCGACGTACCGTTTGCCACAATTGCCGGTGGGGATACCAACCGGAGCAGTTTTATATGGTCTGTGCTTGCACATAACTATGATGCTGATCTGCTATTGGTTAAGCCTGATCTGTATAGAATGAAGCAGATTCCTGCACATGACAACTATCGCAAGCTATTCTCCTTGGGTTCGCTAAAGCCATCTCCCCTATACCCTCAGGCGATTTACAGCTTTCACCGCAGGCATATGGACAAGTTCAGGGAGATTTTGCTCAAGGAGCAATACGATGTGATTGTTTGCAGATTCCTAAGCACCTACCACCTGGCTGTGCTCGCATCAGAAGTCTTGCCCAAGGTCAAGATCCTGATTGATGTTGATATGCTCTTTTCCAGAATCGCAGAACTATCCTGGCAAAGAGAGAAAACAATCCGCAACCGCTATCACTTTTTGGAGCTTCAGAAACTACGGCTTTTCGAAAGCAAGGCCTTTATGCAGGATTTCAGTTTTTTCTTTACCAATCCTGTGGAACGCAGAATAGCCATCGACAGATATCAGCTTAAACCCGAACGAGCCTATTTGTTTCCCAATATGATGCCTCCATCAGCACCCAGGGATGCTGTAAAAAAGGGAGATCAGAAGTATATCCTGTTCTTCGGAACCCTCAATTCGATTGCCAATTCTGATGCCATTGACTTTTTGATGCAGGATATTTACCCAGCCTTGAAAAGCCTGCTTCGCAAGCATGAGATCAAGATCAGAATTGTTGGAAAAAACCCCCTCTCACGCCAGGAAAAGTATGTTGATGATATAGTTCAATTGGT
>JALNYD010000145.1 GCA_023230025.1 Candidatus Cloacimonadota bacterium
TAGCTCGGCAATCACCTGGCAGATGCTCGAGAACATGGCAACAAACTCTTTGGGTGAGGATCACAGCGGAGAGCGGGCAGAGTTCATCCGCTTGCTGGGAAAGGTAAAAGAGCTGCAGGAGCAATAAACCGCTATGAAAGCAAAAGTGATGATCGGAGTAATAGTAGCGCTGTTATGGCTCACCAATTGCCTTGCCCTGCCCTTTTATCCCTATGAGTTTCGTCATGTATCTTCCATAAGATTCAACACAGATGCCAACACTTGGATCTTTGCTGATTTGAAAAACAACGGCTATGATTACCTGATCAAGGTTACCCCGCAAATGCAGGGTTCGGCAATCAACGTGATGAACCAGCAGGGTAAACACGTTTCTCAGATCAATATAGCCACGGGGCAGGTACGACTGCTCAAGGTATTGAGTAATCCTCAGGATCGTTCGCGCTGGCTGATCTACTGTATCAATGACGGCAATAGATTGTATCTTGGAGCAACCCGATACATCTGGCAAACTCCCTTGCAACGTGAAGATCGCATCTTTGAAGTCTATCCCAGAAACGATAATCTCATGAATGTCCCTGCCTACACATGGGCAGGGCTGATGGATCCCTTCCTGCTGGAAGATATCGATGCCGATGGCCGGCTGGAGCTGATGGTACGGGCGATCGATGGTTACAGTGCCAATCCCCGGGGATTGATGGCCTTTGATTTTGATTCCGGAGCTCTGAAATGGTTTGTGCAAACTCCAACTTGTTTCCGGAACCTGATCTTTGATGATTTTGATAATGACGGCTTCAAGGAGTTCATTGCCGGGACTATATCCTTGAACAATACCGAACTCAGTTTCACCGGTATGGACGATAAAAATACCTATATCGCCGTGATTGACCGCTTTGGCAAGATAGTGCTAACCGAGCAGTATATGGCTGGCCTCAGCGAGATCTATCTGCAAAGCAGGGATTTTGATCAGGATGGCAGGAAGGAGATTTTTGCCGTGCTGCTCAAACGAGGTAGCGATACTTCCAGCAACGGTTTGATGCGCCTGAGCTTTGATGGGAAGCGGCTGATTCGGGAACAGGAGCTCAATCTACCTGTCAATTTGGAATCGCTGGATTATCCAGAGTTCATGTTCAGGCTCGATAGCAGCAGCGCCCATCATATTCTGATCAACAACCGGGCAAAAGGGCTGCAACTCTATGATGAGACTTTGAATCTGGTGCAGACTGGGATCATGGGAGTTAATACTCTCTTTGCCGTTGATGATTTCCGGCAGGATGGCAGTAGTGAGTTATTGGTGCGGGACAATGAGGATCAGCTTTTGTTGCTGGACAAATCCCTATCTCCGATCGCCAGCCTGATAAATCCTTATCCGGGCAAGGGTCGGATGGTGATCCAGCTCTTGCGCAGTAGTCCCGATGAACCACCGGTAGTCGTTGTTTCCTGCCCCTCGGCTATCAGTTTCTATGATGTATCCCACATCCCTCTGATTGTATATCTATATCGGATCATTGATGCTTATGCGGTCTGGCTGAGTCTGATCTTATTGGCGATCATTATCCGGGTAATGATTGCCTTAAGACATCGGGATAAAGCTCTGATCATTGCCACGAACAAGTGTTCAACCGGCTTCATTCTGCTTAATTCCCGCTCCCGCATTCTCTTCGCCAACAAAACTGCCATCAATCTGGCCTTGCAGGTTAACCCCAACCGCAGCCTCAAACACCTCAGCAATGCTTTCCCAGAGCTCTATGAAGCTCTGCAGCAATTCCGGCTCAGTCATGTGGATTATGAAGATCTGATGCATGAACTCATGGGCCATCAATATCTGATCCACCTGGAACGGCTCCCAGGGCTTCGTAAGCGGGTCATCATCACTCTCAGCCCTCCCCCGGATAACACGGATTCTGCAACCCTGATCTGGGCAGAAACGGCAAGAAGGTTGTCACATCACGTGCGGCGTCACATTACCAATGTGATTTTGGCTTTGGATCCCCTGGATGAACAGCTTCCGGAAAACCAACAGGAATATCTGCAGATCATGCGTAGCGAGATTGAGAAGATTCGCGTCTTTACTCATGCCTTCCAGCGTTTCACCGAAATGCACGATTATGAACTCAAACTCATTGATCTGGTACCTCATCTTGAGCATGCGCTTAGTCAAATCAAGATCCCTGCTTCGATTAATCTGATCAAGGACTATAATCTCAAGAGCATGAATGCTTACATTGAACCAATCCGCTTTGAAGAGGCTTTGGTCAACACTCTGAATAACGCCACCGAAGCCATGCCAGAGGGTGGCACTCTGCACATCAGCATCCGCATTTTTGCCAGACATAGAAGCCCCAAGGGAAATCTCAGCGTTTTGGTTGAGATCGCGGATAGCGGCAAAGGCATTCCTGCCAAATATATGCAGGACATCTGGAAACCATTTTTTACCACCAATCAATCAGGTACCGGAATCGGCATTCCCGAAACCAAAAAAATCCTGGATTCCATGGGGGGAATCCTGGACATTCAAAGCGAAGAGGGTGTGGGCACCACAGTATCTCTTTGGCTGAAAGGAGAATTTGATGTATAAACTGAGGGTTTTGGTCGCCGACGACGATCTGGTGTTTTGTAAGCTCACAGCGGATCTGATTCGTAATGCTGGCTACGAGGTGAAAACAGTCAGCAGTGTGGAGGAAACGCAAAGAGTTCTGGCCAATGAAGCATTTGACCTGATGATGCAGGATATGTGCTTCCCTGCGCTGCAGGATGGATTTGGTATGCTGGAAGAGGTGCATGAAAAGTATCCTGCGATGCCTGTGCTGATGATTTCAGGATCAGGACACATTCCTGATGCGGTAAATGCAATCAAATATGGCGCCACTGACTTCATCGAAAAGCCAATTGCCAAAGAGCACCTCCTGATCAGACTTTCCAGATTGAGTGAAAATCTAAAGATAAAGCGGGACATGCATGATGTGCAAGTTTCTGCGATCGGCATGATCGGAAAAAGCCCATCCATCCAGAAGGTGTATGACAGCATCATTCAAGCTGCCAAATTTGATACTCCGGTTCTGATCTCGGGCGAAACCGGGGTGGGCAAAGAGCTGGCGGCTGCAGCAATTCACCGCCTCTCTGAACGCAGCCAGAAAAACATGGTTACCATAAATTGCGCTTCGATCCCCAGAGAACTTTTTGAAGCAGAGCTGTTTGGCTATGAAAAGGGTGCTTTCACAGGAGCTCAGCTCTCTCGCACGGGCTACTTTGAGTTTGCCGGGAATTCCAGTATATTCCTGGATGAGATTGGGGAATTACCTCTGGATGTTCAGGCAAAGCTTTTGCGGGTTATCTCTGAAAAAGAGATTCAAAAGCTGGGCGGAAAAGTGCATAAGATAAACACCCGCCTGATCAGCGCCTCGAACCAGAACCTTGACCAGATGATCCAGGATGGTAGTTTTCGCAGCGACCTGTTTTACCGGATCAGCACCATAGCCATCAATATCCCCCCTCTGCGCGAACGCAAAGAAGATATAATCCTGCTCACCGAACACTTTGTGAACTCATTTTGTAATTCAAATCAGATTCAACCAAAACTGATTACTCCCAGTGCCGCTGCCTGGCTGCTCGAACAGGATTTTCCCGGAAATGTGCGGGAATTGAAGAACCGGGTGGAAAGGGCTGTTGTTTTTTGCCAGAATGACGAACTCAGCGTGGTAGATTTCACCACAAAGGGGTCAGTTGAGGAGAATAATACACAATCCTTCCGCGATACAGTACGCGCGTTTGAACGGCAATACCTTGAGTCCGTGCTGATGATGCATGATGGAAACCTCAGCCAGACAGCACATTACCTTCAAATGGACAAGAGTAATTTAAGCAAAAAGATCAGCGCTTTAGGGATCAGCTTAGCGCGTAATTAGTACCCCCTCAACCATAATTATCGCATCAAATAATCACCGGCTTGTGGTATTTTCTACCACGGCCGGTTTCTTTCTTTACTGACATAACTATATGTAGGATAGGCAAATAGGGGCAATTGGAAGCTTTGGCTTCAATCGTGCATTTAATACTGGCATATAGTGTGGCATATCGATGCGGTTCAAGGCGCAAATCAAGCAGATTACTTAAGGATGGGTTGTGCAGGGTCCAGGGCAGGATTCAGGATCTGTAGGCTGGTTCCTGAAGGGTAAATCGGAAGGTTGTGGGATCTGTAGGCTATAGGCTAAGCAACTGGGCTATTGTAAGGAATCTGTAGGCTCAGGGTTCGGGATTTTGGCGATCCCGATCCTGATGCTAGTATGGATCTGCAGGCGGGACTTCAAGCAATGCTTGAGGTTTTTCAAGGGCTACATATAGATCAAAGGCTTTTATGAATGGGCATGGGAAGACCCGGGTAATGATACCCGGGTCTTATTTCCTACCCGTAACGTAGCATTCCGATGCTACGAAACCCAGGCGTTAAAGCGACTGCCTTCCCGTAACGTAGCATTCCGATGCTACGAAACATAAACGGTACAGCGACTGCCTGAAAAGCAGGGACACTCGCCTGAAGCGCCTTTTCCCACGCGGATTACACGGATTGCACGGATTTTCAGCAGTAGTTGGGTATTGGCTTGCCGTGGTCCCCATAGGATTGCAGACGTCTCGTCTGCAAAAGCAGCGCAGCTGCTTATTTTTCTCGGCCTTCGGCCTCGTTCGACACGGGACGTGTCGAATCCTATCCCAGCGTCGGGACAGTGCGACCCTCCTCGAATCCTATCTCTTACTCCCTGCTTTACCGCTAGTTCAGCACTACATCAGCCCATAATACTCCCTTGCCATGCGGAGATCATGGGGTGATGTAGTGCTGAAATAGGGGTAATGCATCGAGTGTGGAAGCGTCATCCTGACGCTTGATACGAAAGGAAAGATCACGAATTGACACAAATAGTGAACGTTGAACGCTGTAATGCTGCCTCGCTTTTGTTTGAAGGATGCTCCCGGGAATGCCTGTAATCCTCTTATGCTTCAGCCTGAAGCTTCCACACTCAAGCTTTGTGATGAAGTTTTCTCATCATGGCAAGCAGAAGCCCACTCCGGCCGTTGGCAAAAAAAGTATTTGACATAATACGGCTTTTCTTAGCTTGTGAACAGACAGGGAAAACTGTTTAAAAGCAATGTATAAATAGGAGTGAAGCGTATGAGGTTGGACAAGCGTCGCCTTATCCTGTTGCTGTTGATGGTCTTTATTATCGGTGTAACGCTGATTACAGCCCAACAACAGGAGAACAGAGATGAAAACGTAGTACAGGATTTTCAAGTAAGTGATGTTCCTGCCGATGATGGCAGCGGATTGATGCTATCCTGGAAGCCTTTGGACCGCAGCAAGCGTGTAATTGAATACCGTGTTTATCGCGGAGTAAGCCCAGACCAGTTGTTCTTCCTGGAATCCATCCAGGTGAATCCGAAAAGTGGCGTAGCTTCCGATGTGATGTATTATTATGACAATTCTGCCAGTGAGATATCCGATGTCACTTTCCCCTCCAAGTTAAAACGGGAAAAGGGGCAACCTGATGATGGCATTCTTTTTGATAAGCCTCCCCGGGATTTCAAATTCACAGCTCAATTAATGGACGATTTTCAGGTAATATCTCTTGCCAAGCGCAATGATTACTATTTCAAGAGTAAAGAGATCATTGAGGATCCTGAGACTGCAGACAGTTATGCAGGTCTGAAGGCGAATCAGCAGACTCTTTTGGGGATGCTGAAACCTGGGAATACATACTATTATGCCGTATTGGCAAAAGATGAGCGCAACCGCATGCTTCCCCATACCGAAGTCATATCCGGTATCCCGATGCCCAATGCTCCCGATCCTTCTCCTGCTTTGTACAGTGTAGTTTTACAAGATCTTCAGGAATTGCGATTTGAATGGGAATATCCTCTATATAAGGATGCTCTGGCGCAATACAACATTTTGCAGGTGCCCGAGATGACAGAGGAAGCCTGGAACGAATTGCTCAAGGATCCAGAGGCGGTCAAGCAGCAAGCTATCGTTGTCACCTCCGGTCAGGTTGGTGGTGGCTCTTTACCAAATTACACTACTGTACCAGTGGGCGCAAACATACAGAGCTATAGCAATGCCCGGTTTGTGCTTGAATTGACCGATTACTACGGAGCTGCTTCGCTTTCCCCCATCTCTACTCCCAGAGTTTTAAATAGTGATGCTTTGCCCAGAAAAACAGATTACTGGGTGGAAGACAAGCCCAATGACAAAGGGGATAGGCTGACTGTGGTTTGGGATAACCCGATCATATTTGTGGTAAACACAACGGTCATGAACAAGGACAATACCAAACTGCGCATCAACTATCAGCAAAATCAGACTGAGAATCAGAAAGTAAAGAACATCTGGTTTGAGTTTAGCGATCCTGAAAGTGGTGAAGTAATCGAAAAAATCAAAGAATTCTATCAGGATGATAGTGTTGTGTTGAAATTGCCTGCAGGCTATGATTTTAAAAAGGGCCTGAAAGTGGCGATAACAATGGAAGGCGAACCAGAAATACCTTCGGATTATGTGATCGAGCAAAACCTGGAATATGATACCTCAATGATGTCACTGCTGCCTGGCAAGGCTTTGTATCGCAATGGCAAAGACGTTTCCAAGATTTTTAACATTGTATATCGCAAATACATGCAATCCCCAGCCTGGCGCCTGGTAATGCGTAACACATCTTTTGATAACTCCCTGGATGTAACGGTACCTTATGCCAGCATGGCTCAGAAACTGGTGCAAGGCATTGCCTATGCCGAAGGCGATTCCATGATCTTCCATATGGCATCCGGAGAGCGCAAGAGTCGCAAGCTGA
>JALNYD010000146.1 GCA_023230025.1 Candidatus Cloacimonadota bacterium
AAGTCTATATAAAAATAGGGAGAGGAGATTTGTATAAATATTTTCCTGATTAATAGTCTCTGAATCCCAATCGGGAAGCATATCCACTAAATCCATTGCTTTCTGAATTCGATGGATATCATAGAGAGACAAATTGAATATATCCGAACTTACTTTCATGTGAATCTCATCTCTTTATTTCCATCAAGCTGGCATAAACCCTTCCAATCATATATTCCCCCTCTATCCAGATATTTGTCAGAATCAACTAATTTATCGACTCCCTGCTCGAGAATATCATCTAATTCATACAAAGTGATTTTTCTTCCCACATCTGATTTCACCTGCCCGTTGGGCATGATCATGAAGTATGAGCCCTCCATATCATCCACCGACTCAAATACCGGATACACGCCCGGACCAAGACAGAGAGAGCTGTGACGTTCGGCAAACTCCCGGAACTGTGCACTGCTTACACAGAGACCAATAGATGATGTATCGTTTTCACCGTCGATCACGAGCATCTGCATAACTTTCCAGCGGTCAGGTTTCATCATCTGGATCAATGGATGCATATTTTCCTGCCAAGTAAGCGATGTGACCGTTGTATTCACCTTTAGATGAATTCCTGCTTCATGAACGAGGGCCGCCGCATTCAGGGCATTTGTTACATGCTCACCTCTTCCACGACCCATCGCCGCCTCAACCGTATCAAGGCATGAATCAACGGAGAGAGCGATCCAATCCACACTCCCGGAAAGCTGCGAGACCATATTTTGATTCAGATGAGAGCCATTGGTCGTAACTGAAACTGTCATTCCAAGATTCTTTGCCTCTTTACAGTAATCCGGAAGCCTTGGATGAAGGAGCGGTTCTCCTCCTGCGAAATTGATCTTTTCAATACCCGAATCACTGAGTTTTTTCAGAAGTATTTTGCCCTCTTCAAAGGAAACCTCATGTTTTCCAAGATTCTGGGCAAAACAGAAACGACATGCGTAGTTACAGCGGTTGGTGATGTGCCAGTTCACGGATTTGATGACGGATTCGGATGTCATACATTATTGTGGCCGACATGGATGCATATAGCAAACTTGAAACAGTTTCTACATATTGGAAACTATTATGATGTCCGGAATGTAACTTACCATCATGTCAGATGAACATATCCTCTTCATCAGTGCCGGAGCAAGTATCAATAAAACATATTCAATAACTGCAGAAGAGATGAAGCCAACCCATGTCATTGTTCTGGCTGAAGAAAGCATATTTCATGATTATGAGGCTGATTCAGATTTCCTTAAAGAGGAAAAGCCTAAGATCCGTCAGGCTATTGAAGGAGTAAGGCAGCAGGTTGAACTCGACGGAAGGAGGGAGTTTTCCCTTGTGCATCTCCCCAGACTGGATCAGGATATCATTCGCGGGACTGTGCTAAAGATCCGTAACGATCACAAGGATGCACAGTTTTCGTTTAATGTCACGGGAGGGACGGCCCTATTTTCTACGAGCCTTTTTCTTATGGCTATCTGGCTTGGTGGCAGGGTGTGTATTACAAGAATTGAGGATCCATTCATCGAACTGAGAATTCCAAAAATGTCACTCAAAGAACTTGAAGAGAATCCAGATCTCATGAAAATTATCCGGATTCTTGGAGGTGAGAGTAAAAATAAGATCCGGATGAATGATAAAGAAAATACTCGAAACAAGAGTTCACGGATGAATGATACATGGATGAGAAACAAGGAAATTCTCCGGGAACTCGATGTGATAAAATCCGTTTCCGAACGTGTGAGCAAAAATGATCAGGTGAACCAGACAAGAGATATGAAAAAACTCATAAGCTGGGATCTTGTCGAGGAAAAGAAAGAGGGAAGAGAGAGTTTGTATCGTCTGACTTCAGATGGAATATTCGCGCACAATATTTTCAAAGAGCAATAATGGTGTTTGTGCGTAACAGTAATTATGCGCAATTATCCATATCTGGAGCAAAATAGCCAGCATAATCTGAATCTATAAAATCAGGATAAGATGGTTAAAACCTCACGTCATATCGGGTACACTTTGCGGTAAAGTATTTTTCTCGCCATTTTTAATCACAGCGGGATCATCTAATAAATATGACATTTCACCAAGCAGATCAAGAGTGATTTTGGTATATTTTTGGAGTTGTGGAAAATGCTTTATCAAAGGCAGTTCTTTGGTGTAATAGGATAACGGGTCAATATCCTCATCTATTTCAGGCAATTCTCCTTTAATAAATGGATATCTGGACAACTGTTCGTGTGATGAGAGAATGATTGATAAAATAACTAGGAGAATGCCAACTTCAAAGAGAAGAAGCATATACGAGGCACGAGCACGATAGATTTCCAGAGAAGCTTTTGATTGAATTTTCATTAACTCCAGATAAGAGAGGAGTTCATCCTGTTTTTCCTGCGGGATGGAGTGTTCTTTACATAATTCTATAAATGCGATTTCCATTTTTTTGAGGAAAGTATCTATATTATTTTCCCACTGTTCTTTGGTTACTTTTTTTGAGTAGATATTTTTATACCCCTCAGCAAATGACGAATGCATCTCTTTCATCTCGCTTATCATAGAGGATAAGGCGTCTTCATCCAGACAGTAATACCTTTTACAGTCATTTATTATGGAAATAAAGACTTTTTGATTTTCCACTAACTCCTTTGATCCCTGTTCATAATCTACACCCATCTTAGCTGAAAGAGATGCTGCAATTTCCTGAGCATCGTTATTTTTATTAATCGCCTTTTGCATCTGCAATTGTTTCATGACAGGCGCGGAAAACATTTTTAGCGGATGGTGATTCAGCTTAGAAACTTTTGATTCCCACAAGGATGTGCGAATACCATAATATTTGAGGGATTTTTCTATGGATTGCTGAAGCGAAAATACTGCAAGAGGATACCGTTTGTGCCGATAAAGGAGTTTGGAGGCATCCAGATCTTCAATTGCCATCCGGTAAAAATCTATTGCCTGTTCTCTAGTGTAGACAATATTTTCTGTCATGAGTATATCCCGCTTATTTTCCGTGGGTGGGAATCCGGTCGCAAAGCCCCATCAGCTCTTCAACCCGCTCGACGATGCGGCGCTGTTCGGCGAGAGGTGGAAGAGGAAATAATTGATTGGCTATAACATCTGTACTAACACGTTCTTGTCCTGCAGTTCCAGTAAAGGTTTCCATCCCCTTGTATATGAAAAATGGGCATTTCACATACCACAAAACATATTGTAAATCTATTCCTGAAGAAAATGACCGAAGAATATGTAATTCAGTAGTTCCAGCTCCATAACCATTAATTAAATTAGCAAATATTGCTGACTTTTTATTTTGAAAGCAGGGAGTGATTTTCGCAAGACAAAGATCTCCCTCACGAAAATGTGTGAACCCGGATTTCACTTCTTTCCATTTCCTAGACTCAGACGAATGATGATTGGAATATCCATCATCAATAAGCGTCATAGGTATGAAAGATACTTCCACACCATCATCTAGTTTATTCCGCGGATTTAGTTCTATAATTGAACCAAGTCTCACCCATTCCCAACTCACTGGTATCTCAAACGGCTTCTCTTCTTCGCTCACCGGTGAAAGAGGCTTACCCTTCTTGATCTTCCCCGCTTTAACAAGCCCTTCCCGCTCTTTTTTGATTTTTGCAAGAAGTTCAGCCGCCGTGCCATCCTCGGTTTTTTGTGAAACAAGTTTCCCTTCGACAGCATACTGGAGAATCGACTGACGGAGAGCACCAGGAAACTCCACCTCAAGTGCGGTAAGTTTCTGCTCTTCCCGGTCATAAGCCTCTACGAGGGGCATGAGTTCCTCAATTCTTGCAACAATGCGGTGTTGTTCGGCAAGGGGTGGGAGAGGTATAGGATAGGCTACAAGTTTTTCTTTAGATATATTTGGTTGTGCACGGCCAGCACCAGATTTTTTCAATGACGCCCTTTGTGAAATTATGTAATAATTTAAATAACGATTATCAATTCCCACATAAATGTTACACACGCAACACGCCTGATTTGTCGTTGCTTCTATTGAAAGGATCCCGGTTTTGCCAATAGTTGCCCCGTATAATGCTACAACTAAAGATCCTATTTTATTGATGGGGACACGGGTCTCTTTCGTTGCTAAATCAGTGATTTTCTCATCTGAATGTGTAATAAATCCATCATTGAGATCACCTGATTTTAACCAAGGGATTGTACCATTGAAATAATATTCCGTTTTTGTCCTGCTTGGAGTTCCACCTGCGGACCAGGTTCCGATATTCCCTAATCTCGTCCATACCCAACTTGCTGGAGTCGTAAACGGTTGTTCATCTTCAGAAACTTCAGGCAGAACCTCCCCTTTTACTCTAGCTTTTTTTCGCTCCGCTTGAATCCTCTGCAAAAAAACGTTTGCCGGTTCATCATTTGAATCCTGAGCAACCAGTTTTCCCGAAACCGCCAGCTGGAGGATAGAAGCCTTCAGATTGGATGCCTTCATCTCTTCTCCAACACAGAAACGATTTCAGAAAGGATCTTTGCGATTCTCTCATCTGCCTCCGCCTTCTTCGCGTGGTAATTCGCTAAAAGCTCCATCGGCTCTAAAATCTCCTGAACCTCATGGGGGAACCCGCATAGATCCAGATTAAATTTCCCTGCCGACAATTCATCTATGGAATACTTTTTCGCCTTCGGGAAACCTTCTGTATCAATAATCTCCTCACGTGCATTCCACCACGAAACAGCAGGAGCAAAATGTTCCAGCTTCATCGGCTTGGTCTTCGAGAAGTTCTTGTAGCCCTCCGGCATATCTAAGCGGTAGAACCAGGTCTCCTTTGTTGATCCAGTCTTATCAAAGAACAAAAGATTTGTCGTAATCGACGTGTACGGAGCAAACACACTGTGGGGAAGCCGGATGATCGTATGTAAATTACACTCTGCAAACAACTTCTCCTTAATGTTGTACTCCGCCCCCTCAATCCCGAACATAAACCCGTCCGAAAGCACCACTCCAACCCGACCCATCTGGTTCAGCCGGTACAAAATCAGCACCATAAACAGATCAGCAGTCTCTGAAGTCTGCATATCCACCGGGAAATTACTGAGAACGCTCGACGCTGTACTCCCCCCGTAAGGAGGATTCATCACCACAACATCGAACTTATCCTCATCCCCGTACTCACGCACATTCTTCGACAAAGAATCACCGTGACGAATATTCGGTTCATCCAACCCGTGCAAAAGGAGATTCGTCACGCACAAAAGATGCGGCAAAGCCTTCCATTCACATCCATAAATTGAAGACTGAAGCATTTCCCGATCTCCCACAGTCTTCACCTGTGGTTCAAGAGCCTTTAAGGTCGAAACAAGAAAACCTCCCGTACCGCATGCAAAATCGGCAACCTTCTCACCCAGTTTTGGAGAAACCATCTGGATAATAAAATCCGTCACCGCACGCGGCGTGTAAAACTCCCCCGCATTTCCCGCAGACTGCAGACTCTTTAACAGAGCCTCATAGATCTCATTGAACGCGTGCTGCTCCTTGTAATCCCCGAAATCAACACCATCGATCTCATTCACCACCTGACGAAGAAGCGTACCGTCCTTCATATAGTTGGACATATCCTCCATCGTCAATTTCACGATCGCCTTCTTCATCGGCGTCTTTTCCGTGATCTCGATCTTTTTCAGAGTGGGAAACAATGCATTATTCACGAATAAAAGAAGGTCATCTCCCGTCATCGCCTTCCCGTCCTTCTTATCTACTGCCCAGTTTCTCCACCGGCATGGTTCGGGAATGATTGACTTATACGCCGGATCCAGAAACTCCCATGCTTCTTCACGCGAATCGTAGACTTTCAAGAACAACATCCAGGCAATCTGCGAAAGACGCTGCGCATCCCCATCCACACCCGAATCCTTCCGCATAATGTTCTGGAGACCCTTTATAAATGTACCTAAAGCCAAAAATTATCCCTCTGCTGCGTATAACTCTGATTTCAATTCTGATAAAGCCGACACAAATTTATCCCGACCACCAAATAGACGTGCGATCTGAGGCGGAGTCCCAAGCGGCATAAACTCAGCCAGATTCAAAACCCGAAGATCCCCAATATCCACATCACCCTCACTCATATACTTCTCAAGAAGAATATCCAGAACCCTTCTCGCCGTGCCCGAATACTTATTCAAAACGCCTTTCTTCTGCACATTCTTAACCCTCTCTCCCTTTGTCAAAGGCTTTGCATTAAACGCCACGTGACAGATTAGATCGAAATCATCCATCTCCGGATGACCCGCCTTCTCCCGCAGTTTCTCCAAAAAGACCCCCTCCAGCTCCAACTCCTCAGAAATAACCACACGCTTATCATGGGCAGTCCAGGTTTTCAAAAACGCGTCAAGCGTCGCAAACTTGCTCTGCACAGTCTTTCTGGTAAAATCCGTGAAGGATTCTGTTGTAAGACGCCCATCTGCTCCGTAATACTGGACCTGTTCTGAAACGATTTGGACATCCACATTGTTCACCCGATACTTATCTCTCGGTGGACCCGGGGGATACCGTTTTGTGATTTTAGGCGTGTTGTCTCCGTCAATAATCGAGAACGGCTCTCCGTCAAACGCAGGATCGGCAAACAACCTGCTGGCATCCCGGAAATCCATGATCGTAAAATACTCCTTCCCGTATTTTGGATACAGACGTGTCCCTCTCCCGATGATCTGCTTAAACTCGGTCATTGAATTGATATTCTTATCAATAACGATCAGTTTGCAGGTCTTGCAGTTGACCCCGGTCGTCATTAATTCCGATGTCGTCACAAGTGCCGGATACTTGGAATCATCAT
>JALNYD010000009.1 GCA_023230025.1 Candidatus Cloacimonadota bacterium
ACTGGCATCAAAGAGTTCAGCATAGTACGAATACCAGCTTCTTTCATTCAAGGGTCCCTGATCCAGATAGGAGTATGAGTTAGCTGGGATATTGGCAATCTCCTGCGCTAATGTATCAATATCCGAGTATCTGTAGATCTTCAGGTGGCTAAGATCATTATCGATAAAGGGGTCCCAGCTTAGCTTGATCCAATTACCATCTGGCACGGCATCAATCCCATTGTTGTCATCTGTCAGCACAACATTATGCTCATCAATCTCAATGGGGGGATCACCGACATCACCCCGATGAGGTATTAGGACAGGTGGGGCAGGTGGGGTAGTGTCATTCCCCGGATTATCTTCACCGGAACAAGAGCCCAATCCTACAAGGCTCATGCCCAGAAGCAGGTAAATAAGATACTTCATAACATCTCCTAAAACGAGATTCTTAAACCCACCCGGTTACTGATTCCGATGGGGTTGTTTATTAGAGCGTAATCAAGATACACGCCATAAAGCTTCACACTGGCACCGCAACTGAAGTTTGTGTCATAGTATCCCACGCGGAGATTGGCTTTGGAATCATAATCCCAATCCACTCCATAATGGCTTGTGCCATTATACACATAGTCATAGTCATAAGCAAGAGTAAGGGTGCTGTTCAATTTGGGAATGGGTTGAACTGCTGCCAAACCAAACTTGGTGTTAAACAGCACTTCATCCTCCATTGAGCTTGGTGTGTCCCAGGTGACTCTGGTACCAGAAACATTCTGGAAGTTCAAGCCAAAATGCAGATCTCCCAATTCATCCTGATCAAAGATAACTGCCATATCAGTGCGCACCTTCATTCCCAAATCCAAGCCAACGCCTGAACCCAGAGTATCCTTGATCTGTCTTTTGATGAACTTGAAGTTGCCGCCCAATCCCATTTCAAATGGCACTTCAAAGAATTGCCAACCCATGTTGGCCCCAAATTTGATATTTTTGGCAAAAGCGATTTGATAGAGGTCATCAGTTGATCGAAAGTGCCCGTCGGGAACACCTGGAAGATGATATGCGCTATCGTTTATCCGTTGATCAACATTGGTCCCAATCAGATGACGTTCATCAAAGTAAGGAATATCATTGACTGATAGACGGGTTATGTTGACGGCAATGGAAAGATCATTGGGCAGCGGTTGCACATAGCTGAGATGGTCATAGCTGGCCAGATTGTTATATAGGAAAGCATGCATTGCAGACACTTCAGAACTAGTGATCTGAGCTAAGCCTGCGCTGTTCCAATAGATCGCAGAACCATCATTTGCCAGTGCGGCAAAAGCTCCGCCCATTCCCAGAGCCCGAACCCCAGCTCCAATCATCATAAAATCTCCGGCATATCTGCCGGCAAGTAGTGGCACAGTCGCCAGGAACAGGACTATCGTGGCTATTATTATCTTCTTCATGCTGAACCTCCCTACTTCAAAATGGCCATTTTCATGGTTTTCTCGATCTTCTTGCTGCCTTTACGGGCAACCACACGGTAAAAATACGTCCCATTAGCTAGCGGAAATCCCTGTTCATCCTTACAATCCCAGGCATACACGGTGCGAGGATACTCGTGGTAACCCACTCCAACAGGAAGGTTCCGGAATGTCTTCACCAGGCGACCACTGATCGTATAGACTTTGATATACACCTCATCCGCAGTATCTGTAAGCACATAGGTAAATCTTGTGCGTCCATCATTCTTAGGGTCTTGGGCTTGTCCCAGAATGGGATTGGGGTAGTTTGCGATGTTTGTGATGCTGAACTTGTCATTTACCACAAATTGGACTTCCCGGGAGCTGAAGTTTCCGTTTAGATCACGGCAGTCTGCTTTCAACTCGTGATTCCCACGCGACAAAGCCAACTGATATTTGATCGGTACACGATTGATGTTTTCCTTATTGATGCTGATCACGTAATCGCTCGAGGGAACTTCCTCTCCGTTCATAAACAGACGGATCGAATCGTCAATGACATCAATACCATTGGCATCACTCAACAGCAGAGAGATCACACCATCACCAGCCACATATCCACCCACTGTGAACTCCTGATCCTGGACGTTCACATCAACTGCAGGCACTTGATGATCCTGATTGCGGAAGATACTGTATATACCTTCCCGGTTTACTTCAAAGTTCACAGTATTGGTATTAACTGAGACATGACCTCCGATCAGAATCCATTTTTCAAACTCGGGATTGTAACGATAGATCTTATAGCTGTTTTCGCCCTCATAATTCTGGGTATCCGGATCACTATCATTATATTTGAAAGTAAGATCAAGGCGTTTACCATTGGTGAAAATGCCCAATGAATCCACCATCGTGGGATCAAAGATCCTGATCTCATAGGGGATCGACATTTGGATACCCGGAATGCCACTCACATATTGCATCATTATGCTGCTCACATCAGGTTGATTAAGAGGAGCCAGAGCTTGCAGAGAGTTGATTGCCATGGTAACGTTGCCAGCACTCACAAAAGCAGGAGGCACAACACAGCTAAGATTGTTGTCCACACTGTGATACTCTCCACCACTGTTGCCCACAGTGAAATAATTGAAGGGAATGTCCAGTGTGATATAGTTGTTGGTGTTTACGAAGAGATGCCACTCAGAAAAGGCATTACTGCTATTTACCCGAACATCAAATCGAACATTACCATTGGGAATGGCTTCCAGCAGGATCGTATCCCAACGCTCTGCATCAACCTCCAAGGGTGCAAAATCCTGGGTTGTGGCCAGAGTGAGATCTCCCCCTTCAGGAGTATAATACAGACGAAGATCCGTATTTACTGAAGCACAGTTACCCACATTTGTGGATTTGACTTTCAATTTGGGCACACCATCAGAGGCATCGAAGATTAAATCCCGGAGGAACAAGTCCGGGCCGGCAACCTGATATGAACTGGGAACAGACTCATAACTGACGTTATCTACATCAGTATATTTGTATTTAAAGAAGATGTCCTTACCTGTGTTGAACTTACGGAGTCTTTGAGTCGTCTGCCAAATCGTGTTGTCTTCGTTGCTGGGCTGCATTGGCAGGTTTTCCCAAACCCCTACCCATTGATTGTTCACATAAACACTGTCCACACGCACGGAGCATTCCATTTGCACAATTTCAACCGGACTAAACAACCTGGCTGAGAAATCAACCGAATCTGCATATGTAGGTTGAGCAGGGGTCAATGCATGATGCATTACCATGGGACGACCGATGCCAATCCCGCTGTGGCCAACATATTCTTTATCGGATGAGTAACCGGCAACATACATCATGCGTGTGCTGTTATCATCGGATGCCGGAATAGTGTAGCTGGCGTTGAAAACACCTTCGAGCACAGGAAGATCATAAGGCACATTGATCACGGTTTCGTTGTTATTCATGACATAGAGTCTGGCTGAGTTGACCGAACTTGGAAACTCTGCCTGGATGGTTACCTGCTCACCAGCGTTGGGATTCGGATTCAGAGGAGTAACTGAGACATTAGCTATGGGCTTGTTCAGCTTAATCAGGGGGTCACCCAGGTAAGCCGAGGCATTGGTTAGGGCATATCTTGCTGCTGGTGATGCAGTGGTAGTAAAGAACCTGGCCAAGGCAAAGATATAGGCTTCACCCAAGGTGTCAAAATCATGCATAAAGGCAGCTTCGTTATAAGCAAGTCCCCAGCCTTCATCATGATCAAGATAACCCAGGCCAGAAAATCCCAAAGCAGCTATAGCGCCTTTACCAGCTTGTAACACCAGAGCTTCTGAGATTGATGAAGCACCATTGGTATCAAAAGCCGAGGCATAACATGCCAGAGATAAAAACACCGGATAGGTCTGGTTGTTCAATGTGGCTACATCATTGAAATTGAACAGGTTATAGTCTGCCCAAACCCGTCCACCTCCGTGTCCCATAAATTGCACAAATTGAGTTCCACTATTGATGGCATCCTTGAGATTAAAGGTACCACCAAAATATTCAGTACTCACAGATTGAGTGGAGGTATAGACCCTGCTAACCCGATAGTCTTTTGGTATCACACGACGCCGGATGCTCTCAGACTGCTGAGAAAAGGTATCTTCCGTATCTGTTATCTTGCCACCAGCAGTGAGCGTTATATGGCTATTCCACAAGCGGTTGGTCTGAGGATCGTTCCGATACTGAAGTGCCTTGGATGCATAATCCAGAATCTGCTGATGAGTCCAGATGTTCAACCGGGATATTGTGATATCCGGAACCACATCATTTCCCACCAGGCACCCATACCAGGTATCACTGGCAGTAGCTCCATGTTTATAAGTCCAGGTTTTCTTTACAGGTACCAGGTTGTATTTGCGGCTGGGACTGTTATCACGTGTATCATCCACACCTTCACCCAGAAGCATCACGTGCGATAGCTGCGGACTGCGCCAGTTTTGATAAGCATAGTCCAAGAAAGCCTTGATCGCCTCAGCAGAAACGATACCCCAATTGAATTCGTCATATATATCCTGTAGATCAACAAGTGAGACAATGTTACCTTCGCTTTCCCAGAGGGATTTAAGCTGCAGCGTACCTTCGGAACCGATAAACTCATAAGGACTAATCACAATTACATTAGCGCTATTCATGGGATTCTTCAGATCCGAAGGAATATTCAGGCGCATGGATTTGGGGCGTTTTTTGGAGTTCTCTTCCACCGCATAATATCGAATAGACTGTGAACTCACGCTGTCTTGAATACTAACGGTCCAGGGGGCAGCACCATCAATGTTAAAGGGCTCAATTTGCATATTACTGAAGATGCTGGATCCGATCTTATATACTGACACATTGGGTGTGGAGAAACCCTGAAGATCGAACTGAAAAAGACCATTGGGACGATAGGAAGGTTTTTCAAACTTAATGTAGTCCCGGCTGGTTTTGTACTCCCGCCAATACTTGAGCTCGATATAATCCAGCAAAATCTGTTCGCGATCACCCATTTCTGTATTGCCGGATAAACTGATGTACACGTTGTTTGTTCCGTGTCTCAAGAACGAGTTGGAAATGGGGGCTTGATTGTAGAATATCTTCTCAGTTTGTCCGATCCAGTTCTGAGTATTGATCATGGCGGAATTCAAGCGAATTGTTGCCTCATGGTCATACTGCCCAGAAAGCAGGTTTTCCTTGTAAGTGAGTCCATGGAGTGCGATTTTAGCGGAAGCTGTACGAATTGTGCTATCAAAAGGATATTCCAGCTCGATTGGCACTATCTCCAGGTTGGGAGCGCTGATTTTCTTCCAAAACCACACATCTTCACGGTAAAAAGTGGGACTGCTTGTCGTCCAGCCCCTACCCAGTTTATCGCTTACCAATTGCTCCTCAAGATGGACAGTCTCCTCATAATGATCGGCAAGCATATACTCTAGCGGATTATTGTTGATCAAACCTCCGTTTTCAACCACCATCCGTGCTCCAAAGGCATCCCTCAGCTTCAGAGTATAGACGTTCTCGGCCGTAAAGTCGTCCGAGTAACTGATATCTCCGTAATGCCGATCCCCAAAGAACTCGAAATAATCACCGGAATTGAACTCGCCATCTTCTTCTCCACTAAAGTGAATTGGTACCTGACCATTTTCATCACTGAGCTCCAGATAGCGTGGATCCACATTATCAACTGTCCAGGCCATGTCCATGCCAAGGGAATCAGCCATTTCGGCAATAAATTGCTTCAATTCCGAATATCCAACCTTGTAGATACCTTCGCTATCGATCACAAACTGGATTTCTGAGATTTCACTTAGCGAGCCTTTGGGAGCTTGATAATTCTGAGCCTGGTTTTTGGGTAGCCGCCACATCCGGGAACTTGCATTATTGATGAAGAAGCTGTCTGCTGCTTTATCAATTGGGTTTTCACTTAGCTGCCAATTGCGAGAGGCCACCTTTGTGCCGCTCAAGTTCACGGCTATCTGCATTTCCGTATGCACTAGCAGGCTGTGGTTTTGGGCATCATATTGGAAAGGGTAGATCTCCAGAGCGATAAAGCGGCGATCTCCGATGAAAGCAGCTTCGCCCAATTGGACGATATTAAGGGGATAGAGTTGGTTACTATTATAGCTTTGAAAATCTGCTTCGTACTTATAGTTTACTTCACCCTCATCAAGCACCATGGTTGCAGCCGGGACTACATCCACATCGGGAATTGTGATGCTTTTCCTGGATAACACATTCACTGCTGCAGAACCATCCAGAGGCAACCCCACAGCGCTGGAAAATACTCTTAGCTGAGGACGGCCTTCTTCGGCATGAGTTAAGCCTTCATCACACACAATCCGGTGATACTTTTTGCCAGAAACACTGATTTCCTCCACCGAGTAATCAGGTAGTTTAAAACTTAGGGTCAGGTTATCGCTACTTTCACTGACAATTGTGATGGCGCTGCCCATGACCAATAGAGGCAGGAACAGCATTATGATCGCAATGTATGATTTCATCTATACTCCATTATTCCAGAGTGTTTTTCCTCAGACCAATATCCTGGCGATAAATCAAGCCGTTATGAGCCATGCTACTAATCTGCCGATACACCAGTTCTCTGGCAGATTGCAGATCTGTGGCCTTACCCACAATACTGAGTACCCGGCCTCCGCTGCTTACAAGACGGTTGTCCTGCCTGGAGACTCCAGCGTAATATACTTTTGTAAGTGCTTTTTCTGTATCAAGCCTGATGCCTTTCTGATATGGTCCGGGATATCCTTCAGCGGCAAGAACTACTGCAACACACGAGTTTTCTTCCCACTCAAGTTTTAATTTGGCTACTTCCTGATCCGTAACTGCCTTGCATACCTCCACAAAATCCGATCGTAAAAGTGGCAGCAAAACTTGAGTTTCCGGATCACCGAAACGGCAATTGAATTCGATTACTTTGGGTCCTTCTCTGGTTATCATCAAACCCAGATATAGTACCCCTGTGTAGGGACAGCCCTGTTCTCTCATGGCAGATAAAACCGGCTCCAGAATATCCCGTTCTATCTGTTTGCGATAAGGTTCTGCTTCCCATACTGGACAAAACGCTCCCATCCCACCTGTATTGGGGCCACGATCATTGTCATATAACTGCTTGTGATCCTGGGCAAAAAGCGTTGTCTGATAATCTCTTCCATCGGTAATAGCAAATAACGATACTTCCCAACCTTTCAAAAATTCTTCTGCCAAAACACCTTTAGCGCCACATACTTGCTGCAACATGTCCTGGCATATCTTCGTGGCTTCCTCGTAGCTATGCGCAATCACCACACCTTTCCCAGCCGCTAAACCATCAGCTTTTAGCACTACTGGAAGGGGAAACTTGCGCAACACAGAAGCAGCTTCTTCACTGCTATGAATCATCTGATATCTGGATGTGGGCACACTGTGCCGAATCATTAGCTCCTTGGCAAAGGCCTTGGAAGTTTCCAATCTGGCAGCTGCCCGTGACGGAGCAAACACTTTGATTCCTTTGTCTCGCAGGAAATCGGACAAACCCGCTTCAATAGGTTGCTCTGGGCCAATAAACACCATATCTATTGCCTGGCTACGACAAAACTCAACAATCCTGTCCTGTAGCTCAACACACTCAAAATCCAACGCTATGCCGGCATTCCCGGGGCTAACAAAGATTGCTTCACAGTTGGCACTGCGCCCAAAGGCATCGGCAATAGCATGTTCACGACCTCCGCTACCCAGGATCAATACTCTCATTTCAAAAGCTTCCTGAGTTCATTATGAAGGAGCAGTATCGCTGTCTCAGCAGCTTTGTGCCTGATGCTTTCCCGATCCCCAAACAGCAACCTGTGTTCAATAATTCCCTGCTCCCCAATGCGGAAACCAAAATACACAGTTCCCACTGGCTTTTCTGGAGATCCACCATCAGGTCCGGCAATTCCGGTTATCGATATAGCCACATCAGTAGCCAGCAGCCGCTGCACGCCCAGAGCCATGCTTTCAGCACATTCCGGGGATACTGCGCCCCACTTTTCCAGAAGCACTTCAGGAACTTCCAAGAGTTTTGTTTTGACATCGTTATGGTAGCTGATTACACCGCCCCAAAAAACTTCTGAACATCCCGCAACGTCGCTGAGAAGTTTCTGCAGAAGACCTCCCGTACAGGATTCTGCGACAGATATGCTGTATCCCAGATGTTTAAGAGCTCTGATCAGGCTTTGTGAAGGATCTTCATCATCTACTCCCCACACATATTCGCCAGCTTTGGCTCTGATAATCTGTTCAGCTTCGTGCAAAGCTCCGACATCATTGCCATAAATCCTGAGATCCACTCTTCCGGTTTGGGGCAACCAGGCCAGATTCACTTGTCTGGGAAGCTCATCCTCATGCACGATTTCCGCCAGAGCTGATTCGCCGATATTGAAAGTATGCAGATCGCGCTGTACGATCTCTTTAGCCATCGGAAAAGCCTGTTTCAAAATTGGGGCAATTTGCTGCGAGAATATCTCACGCATCTCCCCCGGTACTCCCTGAAGGGCAAAAAAATGCTTGCCGGATGCTTTATAATAAAGCCCAGGAGCAGTTCCCCGATGGTTCTGCAGCACTTCAAAGCATTCTGGAACCATTGCCTGTGCCCGGTTTGATTCCGGAATCATCATGTTACGGCGCTGGAACATCGCCTGGATATAATCCCAGACATCTTCATCAAAACGGAGTTCTTTGCCAAAGAAATCCGCAATGCTCTGTCTGGTGAGATCATCCAGAGTAGGCCCCAGACCACCTGTGCTGATTACAACGTCAGCTTCCTGCCATGCCTGCAGTAATGCTTGCTGGATCTCCTGATCTTCATCCTGGATACAGAGACAGCGCAAGATTGGTATTCCTAACCGCGAAAGCTCTCTTCCCAAAAAGCTGAGATTGCTGTTCAAGGTTCTGCCTAGCAGAATCTCGTTCCCGATGCTGATTACAATGCTGTTTATGTTCATGTGTTAATATGATTTGGCGAAAATCACGCGCTGCGTAGATGGTTTTCCACAGCAGATACAATTACCTTGCTCGGTTGGAGCATCAAAGGGTATGCAGCGGATGGTAACCTTGAGATCATTCTTTATCTTCTCTTCACATGCGGAATCTCCACACCAATGCGAATTGGCGAAGCCACCGTGAATCTCCGGTTGATTCTGATTTTTGGGAGTGAAATAACGATAAAACTCTTTGTTATCGTCTATCTTGATTGTGTTTTCAATGCGGAATTGCAACGCTCTCTGATAGTATCCCTGCTGCATATCGCTAAGACTGGTTAGAACCCTGTCCTTGAGTTCAGCCATAGTTACGCTGATCTTATCTCGGGCATCCTGATCTCTTCGGGCAAGCATCACCGATCCCGAAGCCACATCCCGGGGTCCCACTTCGATGCGCAAGGGTATCCCCTTCTTGATCCAATACCAGTTCCGCTCGCTACCCGTAAGATCCCGGTCATCCAATTCTGTATAAAGCCGGATATCTTCAAAATATTCCTTATGAAACAAGCCTTCGATCTCTTTACACATCCCCATTACCTGTTCTTGTTCGGCAGCATCGCGGTAGATTGGAATGATGGCAATATGTGAAGGTGCAATCTTGGGAGGCAAAGCAAGCCCATTATCGTCACTATGCGCCATAATCAAAGCTCCGATCAGCCTGGTAGATACTCCCCAGGATGTTGTCCAGGCAAAATCAAAATCGCCATTTCTACCCTGAAACTTGATCCCGGATGCCTTGGCAAAGTTTTGCCCCAAAAAGTGTGAGGTTCCAGATTGCAAGGCCTTTTTATCCTGCATCATAGCTTCAATACAATAGGTATTTACAGCTCCGGGAAACTTCTCACTTTCAGTTTTTTCACCGGTGATCACTGGGATAGCCAAATACTCTGATGCAAACCTGGCATACACCTCAAGCATTTTTCTTGTTTCGTCCATAGCATCAGCCTCAGTTTCGTGAACCGTGTGGCCTTCCTGCCACAAAAACTCCGCCGTCCGCAAAAAAAGCCGGGTGCGCATTTCCCAACGAACAATGTTTGCCCATTGATTGATCAATAGGGGCAAATCACGATAGCTATTCACCCATTTGGCAAAGGAAGCACCGATAATGGTCTCGCTGGTAGGACGCACAATATAAGGCTCTGTAAGCTCCCCGGCAACTTTGAGACCTCCATTGCCATCATCTTCCAAGCGGGAGTGAGTAACCACTGCGCATTCCTTGGCAAAACCTTCAACGTGCTCTGCTTCCTTTTCAAAATAGCTTTTGGGGATGAAAATCGGGAAATAGGCATTGCGATGTCCCGTTTCTCGAAACATGCCATCCAGTACTTTCTGAATGTTTTCCCAAATCGCATAGCCCCAGGGCTTTATCACCATGCAACCACGCACATCACTATTCTCAGCTAAATCCGCAGCTTTGATTACCTGTTGATACCATTCGGCATAATTCTGTTCCCGAGTGGGTTCTATAGCTGTCCGTTTCTGTTTGCTCATCTATTCTCCATAGTTTTTTTACCTATTGCGCTAATTTGCTGCGCAGCCGCATTCTGTCAATGATCTTTCATGTTTTTACAGAGGACAATCCTGCCTGGATATAAGCTACTGGATACCTGATAACCTTGCATATCAATTCATCACCTTATTTTGCAACAGGTTAGCATGATATATATTGTGTGGATATTTTTCCTCTGTTACCTGAACATATCTGTGGTGAATCTCTTTTCCCTCCTGATTGGCACATGTGGTCTGGAGTTTCGGGATCACGCTTTGGATCCCATTTATTGTCCTCACGATGCGGTTACCTTGTGGTCACAAAAGTAACCGCAAGGTAACCGCATCGTGACGGTAAATAATGCGCTGGATATAGCAAGAGACCGGTATGATGACCGGTCTCTTTATTTCTTAGTTTGGGATAATTTACAGCTCGCTCATCACCTTGTTGATCAAAGCTTTGGCATCAGCATCCTGCATATAAGAGAACGGGAAACCAAAGGTATAAACCTTGCCGCCAGAGTTGGTAACATGCTTCACCCCAACAGTCTGACCATTATATTGATCATACTGAGTTTGATTGGGGGGGAAGGGTTGATAATCAACCGGTTTACAGTTCATCGTATAAATTGGGAAACCTGTTCCCAGAATCGGGAAATAGGTGATGGCTGCCAATCCATGTCTGCCATTAATTATGGGGTTGAAGCTGTCAGTATAATTCAAATTCACATCGGGGAATCCCTCCAAGCCCGAAGCTCCCTGGAAGAATGGATTCTGGGTAAGAGATGCGCCCAGGAACTTGGCGCCAGGAGTTTCCTGGAAGCCCATCTGGCGAATCAAGGTTCTGCGTAAACCAGAATGTCTGATATCATCCAGCTTGGAGGCCAGAGCCTGAGTGTGAGAGATAATCAGATTCCCACCATACATAAGATATAGGTTCAATCCATCATACTCAACATCAATCGTACCGTTGTCCTGAGGGTTGTCACTGTGATAAAGCACAGCTTTGTATTGCATCATATCACTAAAAGCAAGAATGCGGTTGCGAGTATCATCCAGAGAATCATACACTGCCGGAGCAACGCTACGCTTGAGGGTGACTACATTGCTGACATCAGAAAGCATGTTGGCATATTTATCATTAACTATGGATTCTGGTGAGTAATTAGTATTGTCGTTATCGTCATCAATGACAAGCACACCGCTACGATTTGCTGGTTCCACATACGGTAACACATCAAATGCGAAAACAGCAGGTTCGGGATCAACCTCATCCTGAAGGTCTACACAGCGTACTTCAAAGGTGTGTGGTCCAACCTCCATCTGGGCCCCGGTAAGAACGATTGATTGCATGATCAGTGGTGTGTTAACAGGCAATCTCAGCCATCTCGTGCCATCATCGTCGGTTTTGATGGAATGAGAAAAAGGAGGATAGTTGTAAGGATCGCCGTCAAAACGAATATCAAAGTGAGTAATCTCACTGAAATAGTTTTTCTTTGAAGCCCTGTCCAATACCACGTCAACTTTCTTGCCATAGGGATCGTCTTCATTGTATGTTTCACCTTCTGGGGACACAATGCCATATTCGCCTACCCAGCCCCAACGCATGTAGGATTTGAGGTTGTCACTGAAAACAACAGTGTTCCTTCTATTCATATCCTGGAAGAAGCAGGTAGCAAAGCGCTGAGTGCCGTTAATAATGGTGAACGGCAGGGTCTCTTCGGTAGTGTCGTCTCCCCAGTCTTCATAATGATAATCACCCAAAGCAAGAGTTTTGGTGGAATACATCTGAGTGTGAGGACGGAATCCGGGTTTTACTTTGAAAGTAAGGGGCAGAGAAGTCTCAACATCAGATACCACTCCAGCCATATCAGTAGCCCGGGCAATAATCTTGGTTGATGTATTAGATACTCCGTTTTCGTCAAAATCATAGGTAAGGGGGGGATTTGTATAGCGGGTAAGACGGTATTCATTGATATAATCCTGGCCTGAAGTGTCAAACCACTCAGTCTCAGAGCCTTGAATGATGGCTCCTTGATTATCCACTTTAACCATCTTGAACTCATATTTGAAGGGAAGGGGAGAGATAAATGGATCAGTATCGTGCATGTTGAAAAGCAGATTGAGTCCGCTGCCTACTTCCTTGCCGTCTGGATTACCCTTGGTGGTACTCACAGTACAAGTAGGAACTTCAGAGGTAGCCCGGAATTTACGCCAGGCAACTTCAGGGGTAATGCCTCCGCGGTTATCGATGGCAACTACTTCAAAGTAAGAAATAGTGGGCATTGGCTCACCCAACTCGTTTGCTGCCGGGAAATTGATCACAGCATACTTTTGAGAAGTCCAAATCGAGCGTCTGGCATCAAGACTATCCAAAGGGACGCTTTGATCAGCGCCGGGAAGATAATGTATCACCCAGCCCTTTCCATACTCACTCAGCATATCATCAGGAATCAATCCGTCTTCACCATCACTGATATATTCATAGCCTGGAACAGCTATGGGTTCGCGATTTTCATCCAGGATTCTGAAGGCATATCCAGCGATCACACCATCGGTATCAGTGGCATGCCAATAAATCCTTTGTTGAAAGACGTATTGCACAGAATCGGGATCCACGTTAGAGGGCAAAAAATCATCGCTCCACCCTTCATAGGATGTGATCTTGATTTCAGGTAGTTTGTTATCAAAACGGTTACCAGATTTTCCGCATCCGGTGAGTGCTAAAGCACTAACAACGAGTATTAAGATGACTGCCAAGAGTTTAGAACTCTTAATGTTCATCGGTCCTCCCAAACATCAGGTTATAATTTCTTATGGTTTTCACTAAATATGATGTCGATATATTCGTCAACACTTTTATTTATATCCGCAGCCATCATGGCAGCTTTCACGAGGTTTAAAAACAGCAGTGATGTGGTTATCCGGCCTATCCCTCCAGGCACTGGAGTGATGGCCAACGCCTTTTCATAACAGGCATTGTAGTCAATGTCCCCCACATAAATGCTGTTACCTTCGGCATCAGTTATCTCATTTATTCCCACATCCAGCAGGATGGACTTTTCTTTAACCATGTCTTCGCTAACGAAGTTGGCAATGCCAATTGCGGATATCAGAATATCTGCATCCCGACAGATTTGGGCTAGATTTGCAGTTCGGCTGTGACATACAGTTACGGTAGCGTTCACTTTCTTCCACAGCATCATATTCGCCAAAGGTTTGCCCACAACGTTTGAACGTCCCAGAATCACCAGCTTCTTACCTGTGGCTTCAATGCCATAATACTTCATCGTATAATACACTGCCAGGGGAGTACAGGGAACAAAACCATCAGTTTCCATCAGGATTTTCCCCAGATTTACGGGATGCAGAGCATCAAGATCTTTGGCTGGATTGATACTTAAATTGATGCTGGTATCGTTGATCCTTTTGGGCAGGGGTTTCTGGATCATGATTCCGTGGATTTGAGGATCAAGATTGGCCTTGCCAATCACCTGAAGGAGATCCTGTTCGCTACAATCCGAGTCCAGTGAGAGTAACTCCGCTGCACAGCCAAGCTTGCCGGCTGTATTAACGATGCTTTGCACGTAATATGAACTTGCTGGATCTGCCCCGACCTGAACCAACAGCATTTTTGGCTTCAGCTCAAACTCCGCAATCAAGCTTTTTGAGACTTTGTTTATCGCCAGAGATATGGGTTTGCCACTCAATTCTTTTTGCATTTAAATCAGCTCCTGCTTGCGCCGTATGTTTTTGATCTTGATGGCTTTGCCGGTTTGATCATCAAGTTCAATCCATACTGCATTGATCATCAAGCCCCGATCCGAGGTTTCAAAGCGATGAGGAACATTGGTGTGGAATCTCTCCAACACTATGTGCTTTTTTACTCCGATCACGCTATCATGAGCTCCTGTCATCCCGACATCGGTGATATAAGCTGTGCCCTGAGGCATTATCTCAGCATCCGCTGTTTGAATATGGGTATGAGTTCCCACCAACGCAGCCACCTTGCCATCCAGATGCCAGGCCAGAGCACGCTTTTCGGCAGTTGATTCAGCATGAAAATCCACCAACAGGGATACTTCTCGTTCACTGCGTCTTGTCATGAACTCGTCGAAGGCATGAAAGGCCGAATCGCAAGGAGGCATAAAGATTTGACCCGTCAAGCAGATCAGATCCAGGCGATGTTGATTCTTCTCCAATCTGCACAACATATTGCCGGGTGTGTTGAATGGGTAATTCAAGGGGCGAACCAACCTCTTTTCCTTGATGATATACTCAATTGCCTCTTCTCTATCCCAGAGGTGATTCCCGCTGGTCATAGCGTCCACTCCGGCAGACCAGAGGGATTTGGCAACCTTCTCGGTGATACCCCGGCCATCTGCCAGATTCTCGGCGTTGATGATCACAAAATCTGCCTCGAATTCCCATCGCAGTTTACTAAGCTCCTGCAATAACAATTCCCGCCCGGGTTTTCCAAAAACATCACCAAAGAAGAGGATTTTCATCTATTTGGCCATGGCTATCTGTCTGGTTTCGCGAATTACAGTAACTTTGATCTGCCCCGGATACTGCACTTGCTTCTCAATACTAGCGGCAATTTCAGTGGCCAGAAGCGGGGTCTGGTTTTCTTCAATCATGCTGGGTTCAACGATAATCCTTAGCTCGCGTCCAGCTTGAATTGCATAGGATTTATTGACGCCATCCACATTATTGGCGATTTCTTCCAGTTTTGCCAAACGCTGCATATAGGTTTCCAGCATTTCTCTTCTAGCGCCAGGCCGGGCTCCGGATATGGCATCAGAAGCCTGAACCAGAGCTGCATAAACCGATGTAGCTTCCACTTCTTCATGGTGAGCTTCAATAGCGTTTACTATGATCTTGCCTTCGCCATTCTTGCGGGCTAGATTTGCACCAATGATCGCGTGTGTGCCATCAAACTCGTGATCCACCGCTTTCCCGATATCGTGCAACAAACCAGCCCTGCGGGCTACTTCCTGATCCAGATTGATCTCTGCTGCCAGGATTCCACAGATCCAGGCGGCCTCAATCGAATGCTGCAATACATTCTGCCCGTAGGAGGTGCGATAGTGCAGGCGACCCAATACTTTAATCAGATTAGGCGAGATATTGTGGATATTGGTTTCCAAAACTGCTTTCTCGCCAATCTTGATCAGGTTCTCTTCCATCTCCTTGGTGGTTTTGGCAATCACTTCCTCGATGCGCCCAGGGTGAATCCTGCCATCAGAAATGAGCTTTTCCAAAGAAAGTCTGGCAATCTCCCGACGTACGGGATCAAAGCAGGAAAGCACAACTGCCTCTGGAGTATCATCAATTATCAGATCAACCCCGGAAGCCTTTTCAAAGGTGCGGATATTGCGCCCTTCACGACCAATGATGCGACCCTTCATTTCGTCTGAGGGCAGGGATACTACAGATACCGTTGTTTCGGAAACGTGATCTACAGCCATTCTTTGGATAGCTGTGGAGAGGATTTCGGACACCTTCTTGCTGGTATCCAGCTTGATCTGTTCAATGCTGATTTTGGCATCATTGGCAGCCACCTGACGGGCAGTATTGATCAACTCTGTGCGCAGACGCTCAAGGGCTTCTTCACGGGTAAGACCTGCCACTTCTGCCAGCTTGTTCTTCTGCTCACTAAGGATGTGCTCGTATTCCTTGGTCTTTTCCTGCAGTTCATCTTCCTTGGATTTAAGTTTGCGCTCCTGTTCCGAAAGGCTGTTTTCCTTTTTGTCCAAAGAATCCAGACGCTTATCCAGACTGCCCAGCCGTTCATTGTATTTCTTTTCTTGAGATCTCAATTCGCGTTGACGCTCCTTGACTTCCTCATCCAGAATACGTTTTTGTTTGAACCATTCTTCACGCGCTTCCAGCAAAGCTTCCTTTTTGCTGGTTTCGGCCTCAGTTTTGGCATCGCGCTTGATGTTATCGGCAATTTCGTTGGCCTGAGATATCAATTTGAATGAGCTGTTGCGCCTAATGAAGTAAATCACCAACGCAATTACAAAGCCCAGCACAAGACCCAGGACTCCCAAGATGTATGGGTTGTTCATTGTTTCTTCCTTAAATCTATTTACGCCTTCCGGATTAGGAAAGGCAGAATTAAATGCCCACGTGAACCGTGTATGCTTGACCTTACAAAGCCAAGTATGCAGAGTGGGAATCTACCTGATGAGCTTTGTGTATCCGGAACTAGCCGGCACGCACGCCACTCACGGCCCGACTCCCCAATATTCTTATGGCTTTTTGCAAATCATATCACGAATTCCGCAGGCCAAAATCTAAACAGAGACTATCTTTTCGATCATCTGGTTCATGCGCTCCAGCTCTGAGCGAATCCTTTCGTTATCCTCCAGTACCAGTTGGAGGTCTTCCTGTTGCTTAAAGCAGGCCAGCAGCAGCAAGCGCGCAAAATCCAGATGTTCATTGGCCTCGTATATCTCATTTAGCTGTCGAGAAAGATCGGCAGCTATCTTTTCGGTACGGGTGGGATCATCGCTGCGCAGACGAAAACGCCGCCCAAAAATCTCCACCTCAACGGATTGCATATACTATTCTCCATCCTCTAGGAGGGGAAAGATGTTATCGATTTTCTTGATTGCGTCATCGGCAAAACTCTCAATGCCGAAGAGCATCTTTTGCAGCGCTTCGTGCTGAGTCTTCAAGGTCTCGTGTTCCTGCTGCAAAGCTTTCAAGCTTGCGTCCGAATCACTGCAGAGCTTGGAGTATTCCTCCACCTGTGCAAAAAGCTGCATGTTCTCTTCACCAAGCTGAGCGCATTGTTTCTTGAGCTCATCCATTTCCTTTTTATCGGCAGTGTATTGATCAATTAGTTTCTGCAGGCGTTCCTGCAGATTCATAATGGGACTTTCCATTCTCACCTCATTCTGATATCGTATTTATCTGTCAATGTTTTTTGAACTAAATCCATCAGCTGATCAACTCGTTCATCTGTCAATGTTTTTTCTTGATCCTGCAGAATAATATGCATACTCAAACTGCGGAAACCTTCCGGAATTTGCTTGGAGCGATACTCGTCAAAGACTTCAATTTCCTGTACCAAAGCAGGATCGATAGCCAGGATCTGCTCCCGGATATCCTGATATTGAACCTGCAGGGGGGCCAGGAAAGATAGATCGCGCAGCACCGCAGGAAAGCGGGATATGGGCTGGTAGGTAATGCTGACGGAGCGGGTTTTAGCTACTATTGCATCCACGTTGCACTCGATGATCCACACATCCTGCTTGAGGATACTTAGATCAATACCCCATTTTGCCAGAAGTTCAGGCTTTAACCTCCCGAAAACACCCAATTCGGTATCTTCACTGAAGTAAGCCCGGGATTCAGCGGTAACAAGATATGGACGTTCGCAACTGCGGCTCGTATGCGGCAAATGAAAACTCCCCAACATGGATTCCAGACATCCCTTGACCCAGCTGAAGTCAATGGTCTGAGCTTTGCTTTGCCAATGTTCAGCACTTCGCATCCCACTGAAAATTGCTGCCATCTGCATCGGTTCCTGATGGCCGGTTTCTGTTTTATGATAAACCTTTGCCTGTTCAAAGAGCTTGACGTTACGCTCAGCATGGTTGAGGTTATAAGCCAGATTGGTAATCAACTGCGGTATCAAAGATACTCTCATCACTGATTGATTTGAGCTCTGTGGATTGATCAGGTTGATAAAAGGCAAGCTCTGTGGTTCATAACCCAAATCCTCCATTTGACGAGGATCGCAGAAGCTATAGTTCAGGGTTTCGTAACAACCCCAGTTGACCATCCAGTCCATGATTTTATTACGGATGCGATAGGCGTGCCGATCCATAATCTGTTGATTAACCAGCTTTTGGGGAACTTTATCATAGCCGGATAGACGCGCCAGTTCTTCCAGGATGTCTGCTTCGCGACTGACATCGACGCGGAAGGAGGGAACCAGATAATAATGTGCATATTCCTGGGAAGGAAGCACAGAGGCATCATTAACCAGGAGCTGTTCCAGAGAAGATTGCAAGCCCTTCTGATATCTTCCATAACCCTTGAATTCGAAACTAAGGCAGGATAGATAGGCCTGGATTTCCGCGTCGGACATACTATGCCCGATCAAAAGCTGGAACCGGGAAGGGCGAATCGCCAGGTATTGATCCGGCAGAGGATTTGGATACTCATCATACAGGGGACCACAAAGCTCTCCTCCTGCTAATTCCTGAATTAGATTGCTGGCGCGCTGGCTGATCAAATGCGCTTTATCCGCAGCCAGATGCCGTTCAAACCGGTAAGAAGAATCCGAGCTGAGCTTAAGTTTATACGAGGTCTTGCGAATACTGCCTGGATGGAAGGCTGCACTTTCCAACACGATCCTGCGGCTCTGTGGAGTGATTCCAGAGAACTCCGAACCCATCACACCAGCAATGGCGGAGGCTTTTTGGCCATCGGCAATCACCAGTTCATCACCTTCCAGGATATAGCTGCGCCCATCCAGAGCCAGCATTTCTTCCTTTGGCCTGGCTTTACGGATCACGATGTCCGGATGACTGGCATTAGTATCCTCGGAAGCAAGTTTATCATAATCAAAAGCATGCAGGGGATGCCCTGTTTCAAGCATCACATAGTTGGTGATATCCACAACATTATTGATGGGTCTTAAACCACTTTTAATCAATGCCACTTTCAGCCAGAGTGGAGATTCGGCAATCTGAACGTTATCAAAAACCTGTGCAGTATAGCGCGGACACAATTCCGGCTCCATATTCTTCAAGCCAAGCTTGAGTCTATCAAAGTTCACACTCAGTTCTGTTAGTTCTGGTTCAATCAGTTTGCGGTTCAGTTTGGCGCCAAGATCTCTGGCAATACCCAGATAGCCCAAAAGATCACTGCGATTGGGAGTAATCTCCAGATCAAACACGACATCTGGCAACATATAGAGTTCATTCACTGAGGTGCCAACAAGAACATCCTGGGGCAATTCAATAATACCGGCATGGCTATCCGAGATCCCCAGTTCGCGTTCGGAGCAGAGCATACCATTGGAGATTATCCCGCGGATTTTGGCACTCTTGATCTCCAGATCAGTCAGAATTGATCCTGGTAGGGCAAGAACTGCTATCATCCCACTGTGACAGTTCGGAGCTCCGCAGATCACTTGAACGCAATTGTCTTCCCCTTTCTGAGCAAAGGGATACTCTCCGACATCAACCTGGCATAGCTGCAAATGGTCGGTTTTGGGTACAGGTTCTGCGGAAACAACTCTTGCCGCAATCACACTGGCAGGCAGGGCTTTCAGTTCCTTGACATCCTCCACTTCTATGCCAGCGAAAGTGAGTAAATCAGACAGTTCAGAAACACTTTCTGGAATATCCAGATACTTTTTAAGCCAGGACAGTGCTACTTTCATTTAAAGCTCCCCTCTGAACTGATTCAGCATTCTAAGATCGTTTTCAAACAAAATCCGCATATCCGGGATATTATACTTGAGCATGGCTATGCGCTCAATGCCAAGTCCAAAGGCAAAGCCTGTATAAATCTCTGAATCAATGCCCAGAATGTCAAAGACATTGGGATCAACCATTCCGGCTCCCCCCATTTCCAGCCATCCGGAACCCTTGCACACCCTGCAACCTGCACCACTGCAAGCCACACAGGAAATATCCATCTCAGCAGAAGGTTCGGTAAAAGGAAAGAAGTGAGGACGAATGCGGCTGCGCACCCTGGCACCAAACATGATGCTGGCGAAGTTTTGCAAGGTATCAGTCAGATCACTCATGCTGATGCCTTTATCCACCACCAGAGCTTCCACCTGATGGAAAACCGGGGAATGTGAGGGATCTGGCTTGTCATTGCGGTAACAGCGTCCCGGAGAGATAATCCGGATTGGAGGTTGATAGCTTTCCATCACCCTGATCTGCACAGTGGAAGTTTGAGTGCGCAAAAGCCTTCCACCCTCTACATAGAAGGTATCGGCCAGATTGCGCGAGGGATGATCCGCGGGTGTGTTCAAAGCATCAAAATTGTGAAACTCATCTTCAATATCCAAACCTTCGGCAATCTCAAAGCCCAGACTGATAAACACTTCATCAATCTGGCGCCGGACAATGGACAAGGGGTGATATCCACCGCGTGAACTGGGCATACCGGGCATGGAGAAATCCATATCGGTGTTTTCTTTCTTCCAGGATTGTGCTTTGATCGCGGATGATTTGGCGTTGAGCAGAGTTTCAAGCTGCTGCCGGGCTTCGTTTAGCAGATTGCCAAAGGCCGGACGCTCACTGGGTTCAAGATCTTTCATGCGGCCATAGAGACCATTCAAGAGACTCTTTTTTCCCAAATACTTGGCCTTGGTATTGAGGATGTCGTTCGCTGTTGCGCAGGCTTCAATTTCGCGTCCTGCCTCTTCGAGCATTGTTGCAAGCTGATTTTGCAATGATCTATCCTTAGAATTAGGCTATAGGTTCTGTTTATGCATAAAAAACACCGGAGCTTGATCCCTGTGTTTGAAAAAGAAAAGGAACAGAGCTTGCCCCAGGGCAGGCTCTGTATAAAAGTTGTTTAGTGATTCTTGGCGATTTCTACTAAACGGGTAAAAGCCGGAGCATCATGCCAGGCCAGATGCGCCAATGTCTTGCGGTTGATCTCTATGTTGGATTTATGTAAACCGTTGATGAACTTGCTGTAGCTCATGTCATTCAATCTGCAAGCCGCATTGATTCTGGTTATCCACAGGCTGCGGAATTGGCGTTTTTTGAGTTTGCGATGGGCAAAGGAGAAGGCCATTGCGCGTTCAACAGTTTGTCTGGCAACGCGGTAAGTTTTACTTCTGCGGCCAAAGTATCCTCTGGCTGCCAGCATGTATTTCTTTCTTCTGCGATGGGCGGCAACGTTATTTGTAGTTCTTGGCATCTTTATTCTCCTTTACAATCCCAGCATACGGTAGATTCTGTTTTCATCAGCTTTGCGAACGATTGCGCTGCTGCGAAGGTTCCGTTTGAGTTTAGGGGATTTCTTGGTTTTGATATGTGCACTTTTAGCGTGGTGACGCACGATCTTTCCGGTGCCGGTAAGCTTAAAGCGCTTGGCGGCAGACCTATTGGTTTTGATCTTAGGCATTTTATATCTCCTTAGCTTTATTCAGTTGTACTTCCCCACTCTGGTAAAAAACAAGCGGGGAATCTTGTATTTATTCGTCCTGGGCAGGAGTCGTTGCTTCCGGTTGAACTACTTCATCGGCAGTTACTGTGGCAGCTTCAGCTTTGTTTTCCTTACCCAAAATCCGGTCGATATCCTTTTTGGGACTCACAACGATGGATAGCAGATTCCGATCCGCTACCGGCTCTTGATCCACGTCTGCGATATGTGCCAAATCTTCTTTCAGCTTGTCCAGCACCCGGTATCCCAGCTCTTTATGAGCCATCTGACGTCCGCGAAAACGCACCGTGAACTTCACTTTGTTGTGTTGTTTTAAAAACTTAATGGCGTTGTTTTTCTTAAAGTTGTAGTCGTGTTCTTCCGTATTGGGGCCAAACTTGATCTCTTTAACCTCGACCTCGTGTTGCTTTTTCTTAGCTTCCTTGGCCTTCTTCTCTTTTTGGAAGTAGTATTTGCTGAAGTCCAAAATACGGCAAACAGGTGGATCAATATTGGGAGAAATCTCCACCAGATCCAATTCCGCTTCTTCTGCCCTGCGTAAAGCTTCACGCAGCGATACGACACCGACCTGCTTACCATCAGATCCGATCAGGCGAACCTTGTCCGCTGTGATCTGATGGTTGATTCTTTCTTTCGGCACGACTTCTTTTGTCTTTGCCTTACCACGTCTAAACCGGATTATAAGAACCTCCTTCTTACCGGAAAAAAAATGAAGCAGGCGAAGAACTCGGTATACCCGAAAACTCCGCCTGCTTCACAGTAATATATGTGTATTTGTTGTATTCATTATAGGCCCTACACGCACTTTCAAGCAGTAAGGCAGAAGCAAGCGGCTTCATTTTGTGTCACTGTTTCAAGGCTGAGCTTTGTGTCAATGCTTTTTTTTCGCCAGTCACAAATATGCCCACATGGAACACCGGCTTCAACCGGTCGGATCGCCGGATTAAACCGGTGATGAGTTCCGTCTCCCTTTGGAGTCTAAACTGCTTCCATATGGACATATATATCTTCCAGTTATGGTTGACCTATATCTTCATATATGCCAGTTTTTTTAGGGAAGTGTAGGCTTCAAACAGCGGGTATGCAGATGATACCTTACATTCTTCGCCCGCAGTTAATGCCTTTATTCTTCGCCCGCGGTCAGAAGTCCAAAGCGTCTGTAGTTCTCGGCTCCGAAGCAAGTGAATATATCTGCTAGAACATAGCGGCATAGTACGAACTCTCAAACGCCTTGGACTCCTGAGGAGACATGCTATCTGAACTGCCGTGCCGCTGGCACTTGTTTCCGCGTTATTCAAGCCTTGAGGGCCAGCTCGAATGGCAGCATTCCAGGGTGCATCCTTCCAACACAAGCGAGGCAGCATTGAGCGTTCACCATTCACTATTTGTGTCCATTTGTGATCTTTGTGTTCGTGCTAGATTCATCCCCGATACTTCAGCACTATTTCAGCACTACATTACCCCATAATCTCCGCATGCCATGTGCAAATTATGGGGTAATGTAGTGCTGAAGTAGTGGTAATCCAGGGAGGAAAGAGGCATCGTGAAACGACTAATGAATCAGATCAGTTTCACCAAGTAATCCATAATCCGTGAAATCCGCGTGAGATACTATATCCCCTTCATAACAAGCTTTTCCCAGGGTTTTTGTAAGGTATAGTTCATCACCAACCGTTCTTTGCCCAAAAGATTTGCTGGAACCCGATCCTCATATTGATCAAGCACCAGATAGTGATCAAACACCAATCCTTTCAATTCTGCCACTTCCTGCACAATTCGGATGCCGTTCTCCACTAAAGCCTGATCGGTATATTCCATCAAGTTTGTATTACAAATCAGTTCTGAGATTTGTAGCTTGGAGGCAAACTCCAGCATTTCGATCATGCTAATGATCTCTGCAGCATTCGTGGTAAAAGGACGAGAGGTATTCACCACCAGGCGCATTAAATAGCCCCTGGATTTGATTGCATCCACAAATCTACCCAGGGTTCGGCAACCGGCAGGATCTCCACCCACATCGAGGATAACAGTCTTCTGTCGATTCTCAATTGCGCCCTGGATGCGTGGTGAGATCATTGGCAGGTCTGCATGGGAAAAGACACCGTCCGGAGCAATCACCTCAATGCCTTCTTCGGCAAAGACATCGCGCACGTCACGGCTGCGGAAATAGGGATTCACTACGTCCAAATCCACCAGTACCACATTTTGCCGTTCATCGTTCAAGCTGCGGGCCATGGCGATGCTGTATTCGCTTTTCCCGCTTCCATAAGCGCCAATCGTAATGTATAGATTCATAAGTTCACTCTCTGTTTTAGTTCATGATGAAGTTCAAGATAATCCATCACAAAAGAATCTGCCAGTTCCCGGATTTGCTGATGCTGATCCCGGCTATCGGAATCATAAATCGCAATCACCTGCATCCCTGCGTTTCTGGCCGCCTGAACTCCCGCCAGGGTATCTTCCACAACAAGGCATTGCTGGGGCATTATTCCCAGGCCTTCTGCACATTTGAGATAGATATCCGGATAGGGTTTGCCTAAAAGGTGCATATCCCCGCTGACCACGTTTTCAAAATAGTGCCAAACCTTATTGAAACTGAGGGATTTCTCCGCCAACTCATAAGAATTGCTGGTGCCCAAACCGATCCGCAATCCCTTATCCTGCAGAATCTGTAGCAACTCTGAAGCACCGGACTTTAGCGCTACACTGCTTTCATAGTGCAGGCTGACCATTTGAGTCCAAATATGCATGATCTGTTCCACAGATTCGGAAAGGGAAAAGCGGTCTTTGAAGTACTGTGCGGTTTGGATAAAGCTATTACCCTGCGGAAGATGTTCAAAAAGATCAGGTGGCACAGTTATACCACGGCTGCTGAGAAAGTCCTCATCCACTTGGCGCCAAAGCCCCATGGAGTCTATCAGAGTGCCATCGAGATCGAATATTATCGCTTTTATCATCATAAAAAAATGGAGCGGGAAACGGGGCTCGAACCCGCGACATCAACCTTGGCAAGGTTGCGCTCTACCACTGAGCTATTCCCGCTTAAAGAATTGGTACCAGAGGCCGGACTTGAACCGGCACGGGCTTGCACCCGAGGGATTTTAAGTCCCTTGTGTCTACCTGTTCCACCACTCCGGCACTATAGGGTAGGATCGGCTATACCGAAATCATCACTTATCACATTGAAAGTCTTGGAGGCGACACCCGGATTTGAACCGGGGATGGAGATTTTGCAGACCTCTGCCTTACCACTTGGCTATGTCGCCTCAAAAATCTGGAGCGGGAAACGGGGCTCGAACCCGCGACATCAACCTTGGCAAGGTTGCGCTCTACCACTGAGCTATTCCCGCTCGTCTATGTAAAATACCAAAAGTCAGAGCAGGCTTTTTTTGTCAATCAAAAAATGAGAAAGTACCCGCGTCAATATCAGTAATTACTGGAATCAGATTAGGTCTTGTTGATCAGTCTCGGTAATTGAGAATTGAGAATTGGGTGAAGGGTGAACGGATGGAAAAGAGACAAAGAGGGGGAATAACGGTCATAACAGATTTCGCAGTCCCGCTGCTCGAAGTCGAAAGCGCATGTAACTATCGGCTCCGATGCAAGATTGGGTGATCAACGAAGCTGACTTGGCTTCAACATAATTGGTAAAGCGCTTTCAACTCCGAGGGAGGATATTTTGGAGTTAATGCCGCTTGATATGTGCATGAATGGCGATAAGTTTTGAAGCCTGCATTCGCTTGCAATAGCCCTCGATCTTGGGGCGGCATTGACTTCAAACAGCGGGCAAACAAGAGTGTTTTGAACTAAGAGGAGAAGAGACAAAGAGGAAAAGAGACAAAGAGGGGGGAATAACTGTCATTACATATTTCGCAGTCCCGCTGCTCGAAGTCGAAAGCGCTTGAAACCATCGTCTTCGATGCAAGATTGAGTGATCAACAAAGTTGGTTTGGCTTCAAGAAATTGGGAGAGCGCTTTCAACTCCGAGGGAGGATGTTTTGGAGTTAATGCCGCTTGATATGTGCATGAATGGCGATAAGTTTTGAAGCCTCCCTTCAGATCATTATAGCCCTCGATTTCTGGGCGGCATTGACTTCAAACAGCGGGTAAGCGAGTCGATCACATCTCCCAGCATGCATTATCACTTGCAGTGACCCCCAAAATAGCATAAATTATCTTCAAAACCCAGAAGGAAAAGGATATGCGCATACCACATGATCAATTCAAGCAAGGAAACACTTACCATCTTTACAATCATGCCGTGTTTGGCTCATTGCTGTTTAAAGACAATGCAGATTACAAAATCTGTCTGAAGCTGATTAAGGAGCATCACGATTGCAGAAGCTTCGCCATCATGGCCTTATGCTTGATGCCGAATCATTATCACATTCTCATCAAACAACTTTCCGAGACACCCCCATTCGAGTTCATGAATAAAGTGTGGCTACGCTATGCCAAATATTACAACAAACGCTACGCACGCCATGGCAGCATTTTTGCTGGCAAGGCTCAGCACAAATTAGTGGACTATGAGGTTTATATGGCTCAATTGATTGCTTACATCCATAACAATCCTGTTTCTGCAGGCATCGTGCAACTGCCAGGAGATTGGCCATGGTCAACCTTTCAGGAATGGGCAGGAAAGCGTACTTTGATACCATACGAAAGGTATATCAGCGAGGAATACATTGAGTATCTTGAAAGGCATGCCGAATTGCTGGAATCCGTCAAGGATGATCGGAAGTTTAACAAACTACTGTTCTAGAACCTTGGATTTATGGCTGGCACTCACGCTGCTCAATGGGGGGATATTTTGGAGTTAATGCCGCTTGATATGTGCACGAATGGCGATAAGTTTTGAAGCCTGCATTCGCTTGCAATAGCCCTCGATTTCTGGGCGGCATTGACTTCAAACAGCGGGTAAACAAGAGTGTTTTGAACAAAGAGGAGAAGAGACAAAGAGGGGGAAATAACGGTCATAACAGATATCGCAGTCCCGCTGCTCGAAGTCGAAAGCGCTTGTAACTATCGTCTTCGATGCAAGATTGGGTGATCAACGAAGTTGGTTTGGCTTCATATAATTGGGAGAGCGCTTTCAACTCCGAGGGAGGATAGTTCCGCTGCTTGAAGTCAAAACTGCCCGTAGCGAATCGGTATTCATGAACATAATCGTAGCTTGACACTTGGGAGACTGACATGATCCAAGCGAAGCAGTTTTAACTCCAAGGTGGAGGAGTATGAGGAAAAAATAACTTGCCAAGTTATGCGGGATCTCTAGCTTGACACCATAGAAGTAAAATGCTAACTAACAAAACGATACACATAATCCGGGAGGAATTATGAAGAAACTAATTTTCTTATTT
>JALNYD010000147.1 GCA_023230025.1 Candidatus Cloacimonadota bacterium
AATACAAACCAGATATAGCGGAAGGAAACGGGCACCTGCAAGCGCAGGAGTTTCCCGATCACCGGCGGTATCTGGAACAACAGTGCCGATAACGCTGCTGAAGCCAGAGACACCACGTCCCCGCTTCGGTGGAAAGCAATGCCAGCCCATACACTGAGCAGTGTGAACACCCAGCGCAGTATAAGCTCGAGGCCGGAGGCGGAAAGCCATGTTTTACCAATAGATCGCATGCAGAGCAGCCAATCTGCGCCCACGACTGCTGTCAAGCACTTCGATCATTCGGAGACATCAATATCGACTTCAGATTCCGGATTATCCTGAAGCCAGCACAACTAATTAGGCTGATTAATCAATTATATACATTTCGTGCTTGACAGAAGATACTTATCCACTTATATTTGGAATTATTAGTTAAGTATATGGAGGTTAAGATGATAGCGTTACGAGAAGTGTGGCATTGCCCGATTTGCGGAAACACTGTGGAAGCTGTGTACGGAGGAAAAGGTGAATTAGTATGTTGTGGCGAACCCATGAAGCTACTGAAAGAAAACACAGTTGATGCAGCCAGGGAAAAGCACGTTCCAGTGCTCACCGATCTTGGCAATTCAATAAAAGTGGAAGTGGGCTCGGTACCGCACCCGATGGAAGAGAAACACTATATCGCGTTTGTAGAAGTGCTCACCAAGAAGAAGGTTTACCGTCATGAATTCAAGCCCGGCGAAGCTCCGGTGGCGGAATTTCCTGTGAAGCACACGGAAGTGGAATCAGTTCGAGAATACTGTAACTTACACGGTCTGTGGAAAGCATAGACTGGATCAAGGAGGAATGAATGTCTTTTAAAGAAACCCGCACTGCGGAAAATTTGATGAAATCCTTTGCTGGTGAGTGCCAGGCCAGGATGCGCTATGAATACTCTGCCAAGACTGCCAAGAAAGAGGGCTATGAGCAGATCGCCAATATCTTTATCGAAACTGCTCTGAATGAGAAGGAACACGCCAAAGTCTTTTTCCGTCATTTGCTCAAGAATGGCATGGAGTCTCAGGTGGTAAACATCATGGCGTCCTTTCCAGTAGGCTGGAGCGAGACTGATGATGCAACGCTCAAGAATCTGGAATTCGCCGCAAGTGGTGAAAAGGAAGAATGGACAGAGCTTTATCCCATGTTTGCCGAGATCGCCGAAGAAGAGGGCTACAAAGAGATTGCCCTTTCCTGGAGATTGGTGGCTAAAGTGGAAAAAGAGCATGAAAAACGCTTCCGCAAACTTTATGATAACGTCAAGAACCTGAAGGTATTTACCAGGGATCAGAAGATGTTCTGGAAATGCCTGAACTGCGGATATATCCATGAAGGTGAGAGCGCCCCCAAGGTCTGCCCCACCTGCAACCACCCGCAGAGCTATTTTGAAGTACATCTTGAAACATATTAAATAAGTGGAGGACCCCATGCAGAAGTATCAGTGCATCGCTTGTGGCTGGATTTATGATCCTGCTGAAAACGACAACGTTCCATTCGAGCAACTACCTGATGATTTTGTTTGCCCTGAATGCGGCGTTGGCAAAGACATGTTTGAACCATACGAATAAGAATAATCCCGCCGGAGTGTGAGCGATCATGCTCCGGCCTTGTTTAATATCTTTAATCTGTGTTTGAGGAACTATGACCATTATAGAATTCAACCAAATCCTGGATTTTGCTGTGGAACGCGAAAAAGAGGCTGTGGACTTTTACAAACAGCTACAGAACGAAGCGAAGTTCACCGCCCACAAAGAGATGCTGGCAGAGCTTGAAGCCATGGAAATGGGACACATCGTTGTGATTGAAAGCATCCGTCAAAAGGGCGTTGATCCCCAGGATATCCAGAAAAGCCCCAATCTGAAGATCAGTGAGTATCTCACCAGAGAATTGGACGCTGAAGAACTCAGTTATCAAAACATCCTGATCAAAGCCATGAAACGTGAGGAGAACTCCTTTAAGCTTTACACCGAGATGAGCCTGAAGTTTCCTGATCAGGAAATATCCACCCTATTCCGTCGTCTGGCGGCTGATGAAGCCAAGCATAAGCTTCATTTCGAAAAGCTCTATGACGATTTTATCCAGTCAGGCAATTGAAAGTAGCCATAGATAGCTCGCAAAGCTCCGGCTCGGTCGCCATCCACGATGGCCTGCATCTGCTTTATAGCTCATATTTTGACATCCGTATCACCCACAGTGAAACTCTGATGCCTGAGCTGGACAGGGCGTTGCAGATGTGCGGAGCAAAGCCTGCCGATATCACTGAAGTGTATGTGTGCAGTGGCCCGGGCTCTTTTACCGGACTAAGGATCGGTATTGCCACAGCCAAGGGGATCGCTTATGGACTCAATGTTCCCGTGATCTCCTACAACTCTCTGGAGATGGCTGCCCTTAGCTGCTATTCTCGTTCCTCCCGAATACTATCAGTCATAGATGCCAAAATGCAGGAAGTCTATGCGGCACTTTATGATGTAGATTTTCAGGAACTGATTGCCCCATGTGTGCTTAAGCCAGAGGAGTTGCTTTCATGGCCATTGCAGGGAAGCCTCGTCTGTGGATCTGCCGCAGCCATTCTGGAGCCTTTTGCCGCTGAATACCAGTTGCAAATTACCTGCCAGGCACATCGAATCCCCAAAGCCGAACTGTTGTTTTATCTTTCGGAATACAGGGACCCAAAGATCTATGCCGATGATGATCTTGCGCAGCTTGAGCCCACGTATCTGCGGGAAAGCACCGCTCAGATTAAAGCCAATCTCGCTTCAGGAAAACAGGTAGATCAACAAAGGTAGATACAAAAGAGCGATGATGATCGAAAAGCTCACCATCGTTGCAGCAAACTCTCTATCCATGTTTTCCAGATTGGCAAAGATCAGGGTGTTGAAGCCTATTGGCAGCGCAGAACAGACGATAACTGTTGTTCGTGTAAGCCCCTGCAGACCAAAGATAAGCGCAAGCAGATAACCTATCCCCAGCCCAATGCCCATGCGAATGAAGATCGCAATGAAGGCCTTGCCCAGGTTCTTCAATTTGGGCTCAAAATACAATCCCAGCGCGATCATTACCAAAGGAGTGGTGGGTAAACCAACCAGGGAGAGGAAGTTTAACCCAAGCTCTGGAACAGCCAGGCCACTCAGCTTGACCAGGAAAGCAATCAACATCGCCCAAAGCGGTGCCAGACGTAAAAACTTGATCCATTGGATCTTGTCTGTATGGGGATTATCACCATATTTGATGGCGTTAAAATAGGTGAAGGTGAAGATCATGAAGGTATTGCCAATATCAAAGAGCGATGCCCGTGCCAGACCTTCATCACCAAACGCAGCACTGAAGAAGGGCAAGGCATAGGCTGTATTCATGATCATCGTCCCCACCAGGAAGCTGCCAAACATCGTTTTGGGCATCTTCAAGCCTTTCTGACTGAGATTGGAGATCCCATACATCGCCAGCACCACAAGCATGGCAAATAGCGGGATCATCAGCATATCCACGCTCACCCGAACGTTGTTGATCGCAATGATCGTCAGCGCTGGTAAACTGATATTCAAGACAAATTTGAGCAGGATTGGCGCATCTTCTTTACTCATCATTTTCAGGTGTTTGGCTGCAAGCCCCAAAAAGAATGACAGGATCAGGGGGATGATCTTTTCTACAAATGGATTCATTACTCTCTACTTAAGTTTTGTAAAAGTGCGATAGAGGATATCGAACTTTCCGGTCAGGATGCGGTTGTGATTCTTTTGCCTTTCACTTTCTGGAGCCGGGAACAACTTGAATTCGGGATACTTGCCCAGAGCATCACGCAATTGCCACTTATGACGATAGCTTCTGTCCTGCAAGCTGCGGAGAACATCAATCTCTGCCGCACTGAATCCCTTATGCAATCCGCTGTCGAGCAGGCGCTTTACATCCACAGTCATTTCATGGATCTCGGCGATTGAGATTATCTGCATCAGCTCATTTCGGCTAAGCGGGGGACCTGCCTGAAGTTCCTGATGGATTGCCCGTTCGGTTTTGAAACTACGCCCGTTAACTGTGGACAGAGCACCGGTGCTGAAGCCTTCCCGGTCGATTTTTGTGATCACCATGCGGTCAAAGATGTAGTTGGTCTCTTGCTGCACCTTCTGCTCAAAGACATTTTGAATGATGAAGAGTGCAGTATAGGAGATCAGAAAAGCGATCAACGGGGCTGCCACCCAAGCCAGGGATATCCGGGCTAAAATGTTGTAACGGATGTTTTTCCCACCCTTGGCAAGCCCGATGCCTACCACTGCTCCCACAATCACCTGCGTGGATGAAACCGGAACCAGCGGAATGGTTGGCAAATGCAGACTCAGCAATAGATTGTACAAGCCCCGGGAAGCAAATAGAAAAAGCACCAGAGCCTCTGCCAACAGAGCAACCAGGGCGGTGATCGGAGATAAATGAAAGAGGTCTTTGCCTACAGTGCGCATTACCTTGTGAGAATAGGTGTAAATGCCCACCACGATCGATAGTGCACCCATCAGGTAAAGTTGTTGCAATCCAGTGATGGTAAATAGATTTCCCACACTGATATCTTTGAAAGGAGAAACCGGCACAAAGACTCCGACGACATTGGCGATGTTGTTTGCCCCCAGGGAGTAAGCGCCAAAAGCTCCTACTACAATCAAAGCATAGCGGATTATGAGATCCTGCTCCAACAGATGCCGTTTTGAGCGATTTACCCAAGGTTTGACCGTGTAAAAGAGTAAAGCGGCAATCGCAGCCGAAAGCACAAAAGCCAGCACCCAGGACGACGCTATGGTGATCAAAGAGCCATAATCCGTCAATCTCCCTGAAAAGAAGTTCCAGCCGATGATCGCTCCCACAATGGTCTGCGATGTGGATACAGGAATGCCCAGACGCACAATGACCGTGATCGTGATCGCTGCTGCCAAAGCAACTGTAAAAGCTCCTCCCAATGCGTCCACCGAGCCCAGTCGCCCCAGGGTTCCAGAAGGGCCACTTCCCTCCAATAGTGCTCCCAGAGTGATGAAGATGGAGGCTATCAAGGCGGCTTTCTTAAACTTCAGCATCCGCGTCTCAACCGCTGCGCCAAAGATATTGCCGGTGTCATTGGCTCCCAAAGACCAGCCCAGGAACAAGCCGCTTAGCAGATATATAAAGATCATCTAAATCCTATAGCTGCCGCTTGATAGTATAGATAGAAAGACGGTCACACACATTCTGCGCTGCATCAGAAATCTTCTCTATGTGTATGGCAAAAAAGCGCAACTGGCTCTTGCGGGAAAGCTCAATATCCATAGCAAAAATCTGCCGGCGCAGACGCTCGCCAATGTGATCCGCTTCGCGCTCAAAGAAATAGACCTTGTGGATATAGTTGTTCACAGCCGCCAGATCCCGAAAGAAGGAGCGCACGGCAAAGACCAATTGCTCCACCGCGGCAACACTGGCTCGGGTGGTCTGCATCCAAAGATCATCCAATTCATGAGGAATCTGGGGTAACTCAATGGAAAATTGCAAGAGTGAATCCTTGATGTTATCAATCACCTCATCGGTATTCTCCAGGATGGCCAAAACGTCTCCCCGGTTTTCCGGGATCAGGGTTCGTTCATACAAAAAGCGCTCAATACTTACCCTAAGGTCATCCGCCCGGTGTTCATATTCGCGGATTTGGGCCAGTCTTCCTTCAAACTGAGGAATACGTCCAGCCAGATAGTCCTCTTGTGCCAGTTGAAATGTAGTGGCAGAATCGCTTACGATATCCAAAAAGGTGTCGATCTGGGATTCTACAAAGCGGGTGGTCTTAAGTAGCAGCGCCATATATCACCTATCCTGAAATAATGTTATTCTACAAGATAATTTAAGCGCGGTTTTTGTCAAGCACAACGCATTTAGCTTGCAAGGAGCAAAAGCGCAAGTCCTGGATCACAGAATAAGCCGGGTCTGGAAGCCATGATGAACAGCATTTGTTGCATTATTGCAATTCCCTGCATCACTTGCAGATAGGGAGCTCATTAGTATATCAATCTGAGATAATGCGAAATATTTGATGAACTCGGGAACAAAACATGCATACAGTGTGAGGCAGAGTATTATATCAAAGACTTAGGCTGCCTGATGGATTGCTTGCTGCTTCGTTATCAGAGCTGACAAACAAGCTTCAGGCAGTTTAAGTATTAAGAAAGGAGACCCAATGCAAGGTAACAAACTTCTTGTCACACTCCTGATGATCATAGTTATCATCGGGCTTTTTACTCCTCTTGCCGCTCAATCTCGAGAAGTACAGCTTTCTGGCAATCCCAGCAATGTGAGATTACAGAACAACAGCGACTACGGATTTGAACTGCGTTTTACTGTCGACAAATTACATCTTCAAAGCCTGGATACCAAGGGTGGAACCTTTGATGAAATCAGCATCGATGGCTTTGGCCATACCGGACGCATCGGCGAAGCAAAGCTTCCCGTAAGCAGCCGGATTGTGGCCGTGCCTCTGGGTGCAGAAGTGCGCTTCGAGATTTTGGCCTCCGAAAGCGTGAACCTGTCCCAAAGAGATAGCGGGTTAAGCAATCAGATCATTCCCGCTCAAGCCTCAGTATCCAAATCTGCTGATTATGCCACTCTGCCTTTTGAAAAGAGCAGCGTGTATTACGCCAGCGATCAGCTCAGCAAAAACCCCAGTTTCCGCATTGAGGAGATTGGTGTGTTGAGAGGAGTGAGACTCTTTCAGTTTTACTTTGAACCCGTGAAATACAATCCTGTGAGTGGGGATCTTCAGATCATCACAACTGCGGACATCAAAGTAGACTTTATAAATCCCGATCTTGTA
>JALNYD010000148.1 GCA_023230025.1 Candidatus Cloacimonadota bacterium
TCAATCCATCAAATCAAGGGTTGAAACACATATAATGCATTCCCCCAAAAAAGTGGGCTTTTGTGTGGATAACTACGTGACTTATACACATATAGATGCTGTTAATGTCCTAAGATTTGGTTTTCTCGAACCATGAGTTGGACTTATCCACATGAAGAGGCCAAAAAACAGTTATGAACGGAGGATTGGGAATTCTTGAAGCCTTTAATGCGGCAATACAGGCACCAATAACAGGTGAGTAACAAAAATGATTCAATTCAGTTTTTACTTCCATAGAAAGCGTATTACGAAGCCAAAAACCGATGAAAATCGAGACAAAAACATATTTTAACGATTTGCAAAATATGCCTTTACAAAAATGACGCCCCTTATAATGTTGGTCTACCCAAACGACAACAAAGGAGCGTCGATATGAGTAAGACAGTAAATGAAACCCGCAGTTTTGTGCAAGCTAAATTAGCAGAGTTCTGCAAAAAAGTTAGTCAGGGACAAACCAGACCCGTGCAGAAGTTCTACAATGATGTGCTGATGGGTCTTTGTGGAACCGGATCTCCCTCTCTTCACAACATCGCCAAGATGCTGAAGGACAATGTTTCGACGAAGAAAACCAGTGAACGTTTATACCGTAATATGCGTAGAGAGGGTCTGGCCGAAGAAATCGATAGAACTCTCATGGAATTGATCAGGCCGCAAGTAACCAAAGAAACCTTGTTCATAGTTGATGAGAGTGATATCGAAAAGCCTTATGCCAAAAAGATGGAAGGTTGTCAGTTAGTACACAACGGGAGTAAGGGGGAGAATACTAATGGCTATCTGCTGCTAAACATCATGGCCATGATACCCCAGGTTGGCGGTTATAAGCTATTGCCCGCCAGTAGCATACTTTACTCTTCCAGTATGGAGATCGACAGCCCGAAGCAGGTATTGCAGGACAAGATAATTGAACAGCAAGTAGCATTCTGCGGCAAGGGCACCTATGTGTTCGATCGAGGCTACGATGATCGCAAACTGATCGGATTTTTGGTCGATAACGGAGTCTCTTTTGTGATTCGGGGAATGGGAACCAGAGCTGTTAAGGAAGGCATTTCTGAGATAAACTTCAAGGAAATCGTTCACAAAATGGACTTCAAGTATGAATTCCCGGGCACTCGGAAGCATGAAAGCTTCTGTTGTGCGACTCGCAGAATTGCAGTTCGCACTGAAGATCATTATAGAAAGCATGCTAACAGCGTGGAGGTCAGCCTGGTGGTGGTACGCAAGTATAAAAATGGAACTCGCAAAGGGAAGGACTTCTATCTCTTATGTGACTTCAATGATCCCAATATGACAGAAACCGAGATCATCGCTAAAGCAATGGACACTTACCGGAAACGCTGGTCTATCGAAGAAGTGCATCGCCAAATGAAGCAGAGCATGAAGTGGGAAAGCATGCGGTTGGGCAGCTATCAGGGAATGAAAAACCTCAATGCTTTCATGGCTTTGGCCCTGTACTTCCTATACAAATGCAAAGATTACATCCACATCTTGGCGGTTGGCTTCCCTAAGCTGCTACAGTACGTCAAAAAGGACTGGACGAAGCCTAAAGACTTCATCTATTATAGAATTGCCGACGTCTTAAATACATGCATAAGCAGAATCGTTCAGTATAAACGAAGGCATAGCATCGAAGAAAGACGAGATCTTTGGCAATTGAAGATAAGGCTGGATTAAAAAATGGGGGAATGCCAACACTCGATTTGTATTGACAAAGAACGCTAATACACTAAATCTTGCTACCGTGTTCAGTTTGGACCAAATAATTGGAAAGGATCTCAGTTCCAGAGGCACTTGATATAATTTACAGGATGCACTTGAATATGCTTTACAGGAAACAATGCAGGTGAGAAGAACTAAGCTGAAGCTGTTGCTGGTTCTACTACTCCTGTGCCTTTTATGCGGTGAACTGTGGTGCAGTAGCCGTGAACCGGAGCTTATGGAAGAATACAGGCTGGCAAAGGCATCTTCCGATGCTTATGGCACCTGTAGCGCTCTGATAAACCTGGGTGACTACTATTATCTTCAAAACAGACTGGAAGAAGCCAGACAAAGCTTTGAATCTGCCTATGAAATCGCCTTGAAACATGATTATGACACAGATCAAGTATATATTGAGGTCAATCTGGGCAACATCCTGGATCTTACCAGTGATCTGAAGGCTGCATTGAAATACTACAATCTGGCTCTCTCCAAAGCTCAAAACTCTGCATCTTCCAGATACTTACCCCAGATCCACAACAATATGGGAAATCTCTATCTCAAGGTAGGTTCTTTTGCCGAAAGCCTCAAGCATTATCAGCGTGCATTACATATCCGGCAGATGCAAAAGGATCCCAATGGTTTGGCCAATGCCTTGCGGAACCTCAGTATTTATTACCTGAAAACCGGAGACTACACCCGCAGTCTTGAGTATCAATTTGAGGCTCTGGAGAAGAAGCAAGAAGTAGGAGATGAATCAGAAATCGCCGCAATCTTATCTTCCATCAGCGTAATCTACCGCAATATGGAAGATTACCCAAATGCTTTAGTGTATAATCGCAAAGCCATCGATTTGTATCGAAAACTGAACAACAAATCCAAATTAGCAAGCTCTTACAACAATCTGGGAGTTTTGCATCTGGCAAGAGGGGATCTGCATCAGGCATTGGATAGCTATCTTTTAGCTTACAATATGAAGAGTGATTCGCAAGATCAGCAAAGTATTCTTGCCTCGCTGGTGAATCTGGCGGATATTTCAATGAAGCTTGGGCGCTTTCAAAAAGCAGGTGAATATCTGAAAGCTGCTGAGGAGATTAAGCAACGTACTCAGTATTATGAGCTATCACGCTTATTTTACAAGCTGTACGCGGAGTATTACGAGGTTTTAGGTAAGCACCGTGATGCTCTGCACTATTTCAAGGCCTATCACAGTATCAGCGACAGCTTGCAAAGCCTGGAGAACTCCCGTCAGCTCAACGAACTGGAAGTGAAGTATGAGCTTGGTGAGAAGGAACGCAACATAGAATTACTCAAGCGCAACAATGAACTGAGCATGCAGGAGCTGAAAACCTCCCGGAGACTGCGGAACTACCTGTTCATCATCATCCTTTTGGTGCTCTTGATTACTTTGATATTGATCTGGCGTTATCGCAGCGTATTGCTTATATCGAAACAGCTTCAAACCAGCAAGGATAATCTCAATTCACTCAATCTCAAACTGGAACAGCGGGTAATTGAAGAAGTGGACAAGCGCAGGGCACAGGAGCATCGAGCTCTCAGGCAGTCACGTCTGGCTCTTTTGGGAGAATTGGCAGCAGGTATTTCTCACGAGTTGAACCAGCCCATGCAAACGCTTTCGCTTACCTTGGAAAATATCAAGGATGCCATCGCAGATAAGGATCTTGATGCCGAATATCTGGAACGAAAGCTTGGCTATCTATTTGGCGATATTCAAAGGATGCAGGAAGTGATTGATCATATCCGCAGGTTTTCCCGCCCTACCGATGATACTCAGGATCTGCGCTTCGATGCCATTACCGGAATTCGTAATGCTGTGAATCTGGTGAAGGAGAGATTTGAAAAAAACTCTCTGCTCATCGAACTTAAGGAGTGTCAGGCACCTTGTCTAACTCGAGGAAATGCGATTAAATTTGAGCATGTAATCCTGAATCTACTCACCAATGCGCGGGATGCAATCCAGAGTAATATCAGTGATGGTGTGATTCAACAAGGCTGGATTCGCATATCGTCTGTCCGTGTGGGATCATCACTGGAGATTAGTGTGGAAGATAATGGCTGTGGCATTCCTGCACAATTCCAACAGAAAGTATTTGATCTCTTTTTCTCTACCAAAAGTGCTGATCAGGGCACTGGACTGGGCCTGGCCATCAGCCTGGGAACCTTGAAAGCCATGGGTGCCAGTATCAGTTTTATATCAGATCCCCCTCACGGAACTTGCTTCAAACTTATTATACCTCTATGTGAAACCCAACAAGCTGATTCCTCAAATGAATCTCAAGACCCACAAAAGGATTATTCATGACTAACCTTAATATTCTGATTGTTGATGATGAAAAGCGCATCAGAGAAGAACTTAGCGAATACTTGCTCCGGCATCATTATTCCGTACAATGTGCCATAGATGGAGAGAATGGGCTTGCACTTCTTCAACACGGCACTGTTGATATCTTGATCCTGGATATCAGATTACCAGGTATGGATGGTCTGGAAGTTTTGCGCAAAGCTCTATCCAGCTATCCTACGCTGGAAGTAATCATGATCTCCGGGCATGGTGATATGAATACCGTGATCCAGGCCATGCGCCTGGGCGCCATAGACTATCTGCAAAAGCCTTTCCGTAGCAGCGAAATCAAAGCTGCCATCGAGCGAAGCGGGAAATATCTGGCCTGGCGCAAATCCACTTCAGAGGCGAATAGTACTCTGCTTCCCGATCACCTGGCCAAACTCATAGAAAAACCAGTAATCGGTATAAGCGAGGCTATCAAAAGAGTAATGGATGATGCAATAAACTATGCCTCATTCAAGGATACACCCGTCCTGATTACCGGAGAGAGCGGTACGGGAAAAGAGATAATAGCCCGCGTGATTCACTATGCCGGTGCTGGAAAAGAGCGAAACTTTGTGGCTGTAAACTGCTCTGCCATGCCCGAAAACTTGCTGGAAAGTGAGTTCTTCGGCTATAAACGCGGAGCTTTCACCGGTGCTATTCAGGACAAAAAGGGGCTATTGGAGCAAGCCCGGGGTGGCACTCTGTTTCTGGATGAGATTGGGGATATGCCGCTGGCACTGCAGGCCAAACTCCTTAGGGTTATCGAGGAAAAGAAATATATGCGCCTGGGGGAAAGTACCGAGACCAGTATTGATATCCGTTTTCTGGCAGCTACAAATCGTAACCCCGAGGCAGATATCAGGGACAAGAGTTTTAGGGCGGATCTCTATTACCGTCTGGCCGCGTGCAGGATTCATATCCCCGCATTACGGGAAAGATCTGAAGATATTGAAGTTCTGATAAAGCATTTTTCTGCAAGCTTTTGCGAATTGAACAAGATAGCTTTGCCCAAGCTTGATCCCCAGCTGATCGAAAGAATCCAAAACTACGATTTCCCCGGCAATATCCGGGAACTCAAAAACTTGGTGGAACGTGCCATTATCACAAACCGGGATGCCATCCTGGGGCTGGATGATTTTCCCATCCTGCAGGCAGATGATGCACAGGGAGTAAGCACCTTGGAATCAAAGCTGATCGAAGAGATAAAAAGGGCAATGCAGGAATGCGATCACAATCAAAGTGCTGCTGCTAAAAAACTGGGCATCTCGCGCTACACTCTGATGCGCAAACTCAAGAAATACGGCATCTGATCTCCCACAACCGTTTGTGTGCGATATCGCACTATGTGCTTGTCCATGTTGCATATCCGCACAGCATCCCAGCTTTGTTTTGCCTGCATTCGGCACAGCATCACTCTATGTAACTGCCTGCATATCAATGTTATATTCATAGTCTAATCCGGAGTGAAGGCTTTTGGCCCATTTCTTGAGATATACCAAAGGCAAAAAGCACGAGGTGATATCATGAATACAAAGCAAAAAAACCAGCTTATCTTCACTCTGGCAGCGCTGATCATTCTCTCTGCCAATTTCCTGCGGGCTCAGGATGCCTCGATTTCCTTTGATGTAAACAACGTGGAGTGCCATGTGCCCGACGGAACACCATGGATGTTTGATGCAGATGACCCGATGTTTCCCTTACAGGATGATGGGAATCCATTTACTTATAGTAACATAGCTCTTTACCAGCTACACAATCATGCTTACTACGATTTCTATACTCCGATTTCTCCCTGGGATGCGGCGTTTCCATACTCTTCGAGTTGTACTGCAGAAAACTTGGATTTTGTGGAAGGAACTGCTGGGTTTGAAATCAGGTTTGATGATTATGAATTGCGCGCTTTTGAACATATCAATGCAGTTAATCCTGGCCTGGCATGGAATACCCTGGGACAGGCGGGAGATTCCCGTACTTATGTTAACGGCATTAGCAATATCTATCACAATGAAGTATTGGTGCTCAGTGTAAAGGATTGCGTGATTGACGTTCAAGTGCATTATCCTGATGCAGATCAAATGCGGCAGGTATTGGGAACAGCTCACTGGCAAAATGATGTAGGAAGCGGGCAGGGTACCTTTGCCAGCGGCTGGGGTATCGTGGATGTGGAAAACTCTGATCCGCAATGGGTAGCCGTATTTGCAGATCCCAATGTGGGTAATAGAGTGAACTTTACGATGACATCTGTAAATAACACTGTACAAAATGAATACGGGTACTTTAGCTTTGATCTGGATATAGCCACCGCAGATCATGCTGTACAGCAGGCGATTGATGCCATTCTGATACCTGAAGTTATAGAGTTTATCCCCATAGATATGACCTTGGATTTTCATACTGTTGATCTTGGTGGACCAAACAATGATTTGGGTGATCTGTTGATCTTTATGGTGGAGGAGAGTCCAGATGGGAACTTTCCGGAAGAGATAGAATCCCTGTATCGTCAATACTGGCAGCTGGGTACCACGCTTGAGGCTTTTTCCACTGATATTACATTTACTGTGGATGGATTTGGTGATTCCTCTTTCTGGCAAGTATTACGCCGCGGTGAAGGGGAAGGTAGCTGGCAGATATGGAATGATATCACCATCCTGGATGCAAACCGGATTAGGGCAAACAATGTGAATGCCTTCAGCGATTGGGCGATAGGCAGCACATCGGATGATACCCTGCCGGTA
>JALNYD010000150.1 GCA_023230025.1 Candidatus Cloacimonadota bacterium
CGGTAACTCCGATTACGCATAACAAGCTGACGAATCATGATCCACCTCCTGTATGGGTTAAAGAAAAGATAGTCTCCTTTGATTTACTTGCCACTAAAAATTATTTGCCAGCAGACATCATTACACTAAGTTGCGCTAAATTTGCTGTTACGTGATTTCAGGGAAGCACTTAAGTAATAGTTATCCATGAGGCTGTGCATCATACCAGCGTCATTTATTCAGGTTGTCTGGCGTCACGTCACTTACTCCGTCCCCATTAGTTATCATCACAATGCCGTTACCTTGTGGTCACAAAAGTAACGGCAAGGTGACCGCATCGTGACGACAACCAAGGGGCTTCCAGTTCCAGTAGAAATCTGCAAAAACATAGAAAATCTGTTGACAGATTCGTGCGATTCCCCGACCTATCGCTTCAGAGAAAAAAAACGTCTAAGGAGAACAACCATGCCTAGAATGACGGTTGATCCAACATACTGCAAAGGTTGTGGCTTGTGCATTGCTGCGTGTCCGAAGAAGATAATCAGATTTTCCGAAAACATCAATGCCAAAGGCTATCACTATGCAGAATGTTTTGAGCAAGATAAGTGCATCGCCTGCAAGATGTGCTATGTAAGCTGCCCAGATGTGGCAATAACGGTTGAGAAGTGAGGACACGATGGCAAAGATATTAATGAAAGGTAATGAAGCTGTGGCTGAAGCTGCAATTCGCAGTGGTTGCAGATTATACTTCGCCTATCCCATCACTCCTCAAAGTGAATTGATTGAATACATGGCGCGCATGATGCCGAAAGTAAATGGAACTTTCCTGCAAGCTGAAAGTGAAGTATCCGCCATCAATATGGTATATGGAGCAGCTGGTTGCGGGAAACGCGTGATGACTTCCTCATCTTCACCTGGGATCTCGCTGAAAATGGAAGGTATTTCCTATATTGCCGGAGCACAATTGCCAGCAGTGATCGTGAATGTTCAACGTGGTGGCCCAGGTTTGGGCGATATTCAGCCCGCCCAGGGAGATTATTTCCAAGCTACCAAAGGTGGTGGTCATGGGGATTATCGTCTGATCGTGATGGCTCCCGCATCCGTACAGGAATTTGCTGATATGGCTTCGGAAGCATTTGATCTGGCCGATAAATACCGCAATCCCGTGATGATTCTTGCCGATGGCATGCTGGGTCAAATGATGGAACCAGTGGAGTTTAAACCTGCAAAAACTGATGAAGAGATTGCCGATATGTGGCGTCAGCATGACTCATGGTGCATATGCCCCAATGAGGATGGAGACAAAAAGCATCATCACGAGATCAACTCCCTGGAAATTGATCCTCAGGTACTGGAAAAACACGTGAACAACATCTATAAGAAGTATGCCGAGATTGAGAAGAACGAACTTCATTTCGAGGAATACAATCTATCTGATGACAACGAAATTCTTTGCGTAGCCTGGGGTACGGCATCCCGAGTGGTGAAATCTGCCATCAATGAACTAACGAAGACTGGTAAAAGCGTGGGCTTGATCCGCCCCATCAATGTGTGGCCCTATCCTTATGAAGCTATAGCCAAAGCTATTGGACCCAAAGTCAAGAAAGTATATGTATTCGAGCTCAATACAGGGCAGATGCTTGATGATGTGAAGATTGCCGTCAAAGGTAAGGTCCCGGTGGATTTCTGGGGCAAAGTGGGTGGAATTGTATTCACTCCAGCCGAAATCAAAGAAAAGCTTGAAGCGTGCTTTTAAGGAGTAAGAAGTGGAAAAGATAGCATACAGACCAGAATCATTGACCAAGACTCCCTTTACTTACTGCCCTGGCTGCCTGCATGGGATTGCTCACAGGCTCATCGCAGAAGCAATCGAAGAACAGGGTCTTACGAATAAAATGACAGGAGTAGCCCCGGTGGGTTGCTCTGTGTTTGCATACAAGTTCTTCAATTTTGATATGGCACAGGCAGCTCATGGCAGAGCTCCCGCTGTAGCCACTGGAATGAAGCGGTCACGTCCTGATATGCATGTGTTTACCTATCAGGGAGATGGAGATCTTGCTGCCATTGGAACCGCTGAGATTGTGCATGCCGCAAATCGTGGTGAACGGATATCGGTGTTCTTTGTGAACAACGCGATCTATGGTATGACGGGAGGGCAGATGGCTCCCACCACACTGCCAGAAATGAAAACTACCACCAGTCCTTATGGCCGCAAGACCGATGACATCGGATTTCCCATCCGTGTAAGTGAATTGCTGGCAACCCTGGTAGCCCCATACTATATTGAACGCGTCTCGCTTTTGAGCCCAACTGATATCATCAAGGCAAAAAAAGTTGTTTCCAAGGCGATCCAGTATAACAAGGAAGGACGTGGATTTACCTTTGTGGAACTAATATCCACATGCCCAACCAACTGGGGTCTTGATCCCATCAAATCCAGAGATTGGGCAAAAGATAACATGCTGCCTTTCTTCAAGCCAGGTTGCTTTAGAGACAAAGGCGAAGGAGTGGAATAATGACTACAGAATTAATCTGCGCCGGTTTTGGCGGTCAGGGTGTGTTAACCATCGGTAAGTTTCTGGCAAAAGCTGGAATGAAAGAGGGTAAAAACGTTTCCTGGCTCCCGTCCTATGGTCCCGAAATGCGTGGTGGCACAGCCAATGTTTCCACTGTGGTTTCCGATGAAGCTATTGCTTCACCGATCGTAAGCTTTCCAGACATTCTGGTAGCCCTGAACCAACCTTCCATTGATAAGTTTGCCGCCTCCATCCGTGCCGGGGGAATCCTGATCTACAACAGCGATATGTGTCCTCATGGCTGTAAAAGAGAAGATATCTCGATCATCAAAGCTCCAATGGTGGAGATTGCCAAGGAAATTGGGAATCAGATGGTCTTGAATATGCTGGCAATCGGAATCATTATCGGCAAAACGGATATCATCCGTTATGAAACGATGGAAGATGATCTCACCAGCTTTATGAAAAGCAAGAATCCCGAGCTTCTGGAATTGAATCTCAAAGCTATTAAACGCGGAATTGAGATCGGTAAACAGTAAGAACCCGATTATATTGTTTCAGGGGGTGGTGACAAGCTACCCCCTGATCTTTATGAATCCACAAAGGAGATGAGATATGGACATCACGATGGTTACCATAGCTAGTTTCACTGATTTGTTTGAAGCCGAAATGGTAAAAACCCTGTTGGAAGAAGCGGGATTTGAAGTTACTTTGCTCAATGAACGAATGATGAGCATGTATCCTTCAATGGCGGGGGATATGTATATGATGGAGTTACAGGTTCAAAAAGAAGCAGAGCAGGAGGCGTCAGACTTTTTATTAAACCTGGATGATGCTTATATCTGCAGCGGGATCCTAAAAAAGGAAGGAGCTCTGAAGGAAGGCCATTTTTGCCTGACCAGTGGGAAACACAGCGATCGCTATATTGAAAAGATCAGGGTGTTTCAGAATCCGGAAGCAACCCACACCCTGTGCAAAAGACTAGCTGCCCGCCTGAGTGAATACGATTTTGACACTGTGATTGGTCCTGCTTATGGAGGCATTGTTTTAGCATATGATGTAGCCAGAATCCTGGGTAAGCGCTTTGTCTTCTGCCAGAGAAAAGATGGAGAAATGAGTTTTAGGGCTGGATTTGACTTATCCACAGTTCATAAAGCGGTGCTGATCGAAGATATACTGTCCACTGGGGGCAGTATTAATGAGGTCTTGACTTTGCTGGACAAATCTGGCATCCAGGCTGTAGCGATCGGATTGTTGGTGGATCGCACTGCAGGAGCAATTGATTTTGGCATTCCCTTGGAAGCCCTGCTTTCAATGGAGGTTCCCCTCTGGGATCCCGAGACTTGCGAACTATGCAAGCTGGGAGTTCCCCTCAGCAAACCAGGAAGTAGTGATAAACCCTGATGCAAGTTCGGCTGCACATTTCGTATGACCGCAGTTCTGCATTATATGCAGCGTTGCAGTTTTTCCCCAAGCTCAGTGACGTGTACCTGCAGTGGGATGACGAAGCGCATGCGATTCCAGAATGGCTTAGCGGATTAAGCACATCATCCCTGCCTGGGGCTGTGGAGGTGTATCCCGAGCTTGGGCAGGCAGAGGTTGATTCTTCGATCCTGGCAAGCCTGCACGTGCATCACTCCCTGCTTCTGTTTTGGGCAAAGGAAGGTTCTCAGAAGCTTTTACAGAGTATGGTGCAGAATATGGAGTTATATGCCTTTGCGGCGGATGCTATGGCCTTGCAACTCCTCAGCGGTTTGCCCTTTCACACCATCAGTCAGGTGCACACTTTCTATACTCAGCAAAAGCTGAACAAAGCTTTGGTGCTATGTTCTGCAGAAAGCCGGGATCTGATCCTGAGTATTGATCCGGGAGCCTTTGTACATGTATTTATTCGCAGGCATGATCTATGTTTTTCGCTCGCTGCTGAGTTGCATGATTTCAACATTCTGCAAATGCAGCAAGCGCTGGAGTTAATATGTGGGCTAAAACTGCCAGATTCTGAAGCGCTGCCCATTCAAGAGATCCGCAATACGCAAAGGAGCATGGGGCAATCCTATTCCTATTTTGCCGATCATTATGATCGCTATATGGCTCATGTGGATTATGATCTGTGGAATCAGAATCTGATATCCTGGCACAAGCAGTATGGAAAGAGTAAAGGCAAGAAAGCCTTGGAACTTGCATGCGGAACAGCGAATATCAGCTCTCGGATGATGGTTGAAGGCTATCAAATGGATGCTTGCGATATCTCCTCGAATATGCTGATGAATGCGTCACGAAAGCCGCTCAAACCCAATCTATATCGTGCAGCTTTGACCGATCCGATCCCAGGAAGGGATTATGACCTCATCTTTTGCCTCTTTGACAGCATCAACTATTTGGGCACCAGCTCTGATGTGCTGAGTTGTTTTCACGAGGTTAGCAAAGCCCTGAAGCCTGGAGCGTTGTTCATCTTTGATATCTCTACCCTGCAGAACAGCCTGGAAAACTTCGCTGATAATTGCAATTTTGATAGCTTTGATGATTATCAGTTCGTTCATGAAGCCTGGTATGAATCCTGGCACCGCAGGCAAATCTCCAAACTCACATTCTTCCAGGAGAAGGGTCCCGCCTTTTGCCGTCAATTGGAGCAGCATGAGCAAAGAGTATATTTGTGCAGCGAATTGATGGCACTGATCCAAGAAACAGATATGAAGCTCCTGGCAATCCACAGTCCCCAGGGGAAGAGCAATCTACTCAATAAACGCGTTGCCAGCCTGGATAAACAGCATCACCGTCTCTTCTTCATCCTGAGCAATGAATGAGTTCTCTGTATCAAAATGATCTTAGCTTTCTGAACGATAGGGGGGATATTGCTCTTGCCGGAATTGACGAAGCAGGAAGAGGGGCATTGGCTGGGCCTGTGGTTGTTGCTGCTGTTGTGCTTGACTACAACAAACTGATCCCCGGATTGAATGATTCCAAAAAGCTATCTGATATCAAACGCAGGCAACTTTATAAGCAGATACTTGAACAAGCCAGAGGCGTGAGTGTGGTGGAAGTATCTGCGGCGGAAGTGGACAGGATCAACGTGCTTCAGGCTTCCATTCTTGGCTTTGGGCTAGCTTGTAATGGTCTGAAACTCGCGATAGATTATGCCCTGATTGATGGCAGGGATGTACCTGTTGCCATGAAAGACAAAGCTCAAGCTATCATCAAGGGTGATTCCATATATGCATGTATCGCTGCTGCATCGATTGTCGCCAAAGTGCATCGGGATGATCTGATGATTGCTCTGGATGATCGCTTTCCCCAATATGGTTTTGCCCAGCATAAAGGTTATCCAACTGCTCAGCATTATCAAGCTCTTATGGATTGGGGAGCCTGTCCCATGCACAGACAGAGCTATCGCTTAAGCTAGATTAGGTTCTAATTCTGACGAAAACGCTCAAGACACTCGCTGCAATAATGCCAGTTACAGAAGCGTTGATAAATATCAATGAGTCCTTGTTGATAGATTGCTTTGCTTTCTGCCAGTTTGCTTTGTTCTGGATTCATATAGCGATACATGAATCTGGTAATATGATTCGTTTGCAATCCGGGGTATTGGCTATAAAGGTTAAATACTTCAGAGCTTTCTCCTGCCGTTTTTTGCATCCATAGAGCTAGCATTGGCAGATAGATATTGAGGTAGATATTGTTGATTACGCTTTTACCCAAGCTAAGTGGGCAATCCGTAAAGATCAGGCTCTCTTTCCATAGGTGTGCAAAGGCAGTGCGATGCTTTTTGGGCTCATTGAGGTAAGCTGATGTGTGTTCTATGAAGTAGCGTAACAAACCGCTATCAAGATTGTTATAAACGAGTTCTGAGATGTAGAGGATCCGCTTCAGTGGATGATTGTGCGGTCTCACCCTGAACAATTGCCAATCGATATTGATCTTGGTGCCATACCAGGCCTGTATTTCATAGATTGACCATAGCTCTTTTTGCAGGGATTCATTGATGACAGCGCTGTTCTTTTTGAGGATGCCAGAACTACAGAGGTAAATGGAAGCCAATTCCTGCTTGCTCATGCCATCTGCTTTGTACTCCTTGAGTTTTGCCAATGGTAATGTCTGGGCTATTTGAATCGTATTGAGTTTGTTTTTGTCATATCCCAGGGCTTCAAAAATCCCTTCATAGAAAATCTGGTCAAAGCTGCTAAGTGACAAAGCCGAGTTGAATCTGGCTATTTTGCTTTTGAACCGCCGCAATCCGGCACTATGCAAGATCAGCATCAAAGAGTCGTTATCAATGGCTGAGAGTAGATCACAATAAA